>NZ_WXXM01000009.1:0-140651 GCF_011319235.1 Acinetobacter sp. SA01 | reverse complement strand
AAATTCTGGGGTGTATCGTTGTCCACTCATAATGTTCTCTCCTATGCAAAAAGAATAGACGATATTTGTCTAGGAGAGTGGTGGCAGTCCAAAAGATGGTTACGTGTGTCTAGAATTTTGGTGGCTATTCACTTGATGAGAAATTATTTACTTCAATTGGAAGATAAGGATATAAGCTTAAATCACACTTAGGTGGCACTAGAGGTGGTACTACTAGAGGTGGTACTACTAGAGGTTGTACTACTAGAGATGGTTTAACTTTCATTATTCATCTCCCTCAGCGTTACAGAGGTTTTCTATATCTTTTAATTTCCACCTTAAACGATTACCAATTTTTATAGGCTGAATTGGTCCGCTACCATCCATCGCCCATTTACGTAATGTTTGAGGTTGAAAACTTATTTTATGAGCTGCTTCTTCTGTAGATAGTACAAGAGGTACATTTTGAAAAATTAATTTCATAGATCAAATCCTATAAATTCAAATCAATCGAAATAATTGAATGAAGCTATTCTTTGACTTGAACAAATCTAGAGTAAAATGTTATTTAAATCTATTTTTATACTACTTTATTTTTATATATTTCAAATATTTATATATTTTTATACTAGTATAGTTTTTTATACTAGTATATTTATACTATTTCAGTACTCATGAATGGTTGGTATATCTCACAGTTGTGATTGACCTTTTTTCACGTCTTGTTGTTGGCTGATCAATGAAATCCAGAATCACGACAGATCTGGTTTTAGATACATTATTAATGTATCTATGGCGGAGAAAACCACAGAATAAAGTTCTGATTCATTCCGACCAAGGCTGCCAATATACGGACCATGAATGGCAAACTTTCCTTAAACAACACAATCTGGAATGCAGTATGAATCGTAGAGGAAATTGCCATGATAATGCTGTTGCTGAGAGTTTCTTTTAGTTATTAAAGCGAAAAAGAATAAAGAAGAAAATATATGCATCAAAAACTGAAGCCAGGTCTGATATCTTTGAATATATTGAGATGTTTTATAATTCAAAACGGCGGCATGGTTCCAATGGGCAACGTTCTCCATTAGATTATGAAAAGGCCCATCAAAGATGGTTATTTGTGTCTAGAATTTTGGTGACTATTCTCTCTTCTAACTTCATCCCAACGATTCTTGAAATTCGTTTTATTAGATTCAAAGTATTTCCTATACTCGCTTATAGTTAGCTTCTCAAAAACTGCATTTTTTAATCCTTTATGTCCCAGACTCTTATTTTCAAAAACCAATAAATCATCTTCAGTAAAATTTGAAATAATCCTACGTATAATACTTTTAGCCTCTAATATCCTTTCCTTTTTATCTGAAATTGGCATCTCTCTATCAATAAGATTTAATTCCTTGAGCAAATTATTCAAATGACGGTATTGAATAAAATATAATTTCATAGAAATCATAAATTTATCCCATTCACATAAAAGTTCCATCTCTTTATATAATTTTTCTGACTTAAGTTGACTTAGCTTTATATCTTGAGCCACTTGCTCTCGCAGATCCTCACCAAAAAGAAAAGTATTACTCATATCTTGCTACCTATTCGCTACCTTTTTTGTTTTAATTAAAAAACCCCTTACGATGAATACACGCAAGGGGTTGATTTATATGGTGGGCCCAGACAGACTTGAACTGTCGACCAACGGATTATGAGTCCGCTGCTCTAACCAACTGAGCTATAGGCCCTGATAAGCTGAATTTGTTATATATCAACAAGTTCAAGCGAGGCAATACTAACGAAGATTTTTTCAAAAAACAAGCATTTTTACTTTCACTTGCACAGTAACACAACAATTACTGAGCATATTTTAAAGGAGGATTATTTTTCCTTAAACTTCGCCCCACCCTCCTGTGAACAGATTGTAAGTTTTATAGCTAAAAGCCTTTATAGTAAGTGTTTGAAAAATTCAAATGAGAGCCAATATTTCACTCCTATAAATTAAGAAGAGTAAAACTTAAAAAACAGAATGATCAATACACAATTTTAAATAGCCATCACCTTTTAAATGAATGATTGTTGACTATCATTCATTTAAAAATGCCAAAACTAAATTAAATCCTCATCCACTCACGTTTTTTGAAATTCAAATCATGTGAAAAAGATGAAAATCTTATACCTAAAAAGTATTACTTTAATTTTTATTTAGATTGTGAAGAAATATTTTTTTAAATCTAACTATAAAGATTTTTCCAGCTTCGACTGCAAATCACCACTAAAGACTACGTTCTTTTTGCTCTTCAATGCGAATTTCGATTAAAGACCATACAACAACCAGCATAAACAAACAAAATGCTAATAGAAAAGTCGAAACATACATCATTCTTTTCAATCCTCATTAAACCTAGGCCACATCGCGCCCTGTGTTTAAAAAATTTTATCTTCGACAAAAGTCTAATAGGTATTTTTTCATCTGAATAGTCACTATTTAGTCTTATTTTATATAACTTGATACATGTTACATCTTTAAGCTTAAGATTTAATATATAAAAGCAATTAATACATATATTTCATCCATCATATAATGCGTATCCATTTGGTTATTTTTAATTCATTAACACTTGACTACATACAAGAACAGGCAGAAATTAGCCCACTTTCATATAGTCAAATATCCCCTACATTCATGTTAAAAAAATTTATCGGTGAATCTGCATTTAAACTTGCAGGATGGAAATATCATGTTGAACCAGATGTACTTGAAGATAAGCAGGTTATTGTTGGATTTGAACATACATCCATGATGGATGCCGTGCTTTCACTGGCACTATTCCAGATTTATGATATAAAAATTCATACCCTGATTAAAAAAGAATTATTTAAAGGTCCCATGAAGCCTTTATTAGAAGCTATTGGGGGAATTTCTGTTGATCGAAAAGCAAATCAGGATATTGTTTCACTTATGGTTGAGCATTTTCAGCAGAATGAAAAATTCAATCTGGTGATTGCACCTGAAGCGACCCGTGCCAAAACGGGTGAATCTAGAAAGCCCATCCGTACAGGTTTTTGGTATATTGCCAAAGCCGCTGGTGTGCCTATTGTTTTAATGTATGCCAATTCGCAAACCAAAGAAGGTGGTATTTTAGGCAAGATTTATCCAACAGAAATTAATCACGACCTGGCTTTGTTAAAACAGCTTTACAGAGAAAAAGTTGGACTGGATATTGTGATCCCTGAACCTAAGAACTAGTTGCTATTTGTTTAAAAACTCAAAATCTAGCTCTTTCTAAGAAAAAAGGGCTTATGGTAGAATTTGCATAATCTGATAGGCATAAGGCCAATCTACAAGGAGCATATTTCGCATGGCGGGTCATTCCAAGTGGGCTAATACTAAGCATCGTAAAGCAAAACAAGATGCGAGCCGCGCTAAAGTATTCACAAAATTCATTCGTGAAATTGTTACAGCTGCCCGTTTAGGCGGCGGTGATGTTGCGTCTAACCCACGTTTACGTGCTGTCGTTGAAAAAGCATTAGTCGCAAATATGACACGTGATACCATCAACCGTGCAATCCAGCGCGGTGTTGGCGGTGAAGAAAATGCCGATTTAAAAGAAATCACTTATGAAGGTTATGGTGTAGGAGGTGTTGCAGTTATTATTGAAACAATGACTGATAACTTAAACCGTACTGTGCCTGATGTTCGTCACTGTTTCTCTAAAACTGATGGTAACTTAGGTACTGCTGGCTCAGTTGCTTATATGTTTACTAAACGCGGTGAGATTACTTTTGAAGATGTTTCTTTAGAAGATCAAATCATGGATGTGGCTTTAGAAGCAGGTGCTGAAGATATTGAAGTTGATGAAGATGAAATCTTGGTCATTACCACTCCAGAAAGTTTTGGTACAGTTCAAGATGCTTTAGCCGCTGCCGGTCTTAAATCTGACAATGCTGAAGTTGTGATGAACCCTTCAACTAAAGCCTTAATTTCAGATATCGATCAAGCGAAAAAAATCGTAAAAATGATTGATATGTTTGAAGATCTGGATGATGTTCAAAACGTTTATACCAACGTTGAATTCACAGAAGAAGTGTTAGCTCAATTAGATGATTAATTCTTTTTCCACATAAAAAAACGCACCTGATGGTGCGTTTTTTTATGTGCTTTAAAGGCATTTTTATATAAAACTGCTACCTAAATATAGGATAAACTATAATTTCAAACCCGGTTCAGTAAGCCACTACAATTCAATACCTTATATTCCTTAATCACAAAACTGGAATGTAATGCAACCACATGCTCAATTTTACCGATGCGTTTTAACAGAATTTCACTATAGTTTTCCATATCTTTAGCCACCACTTCGACAATAAAGTCGGCGGATTGCCCGGTCACTAAAAAAGCCTTAATGACTTCAGGAATGCTTTCCAGTTCTTCTAAAAACTTGGCAAAAGTATCCGTATCATGTTTATTTAAAGACACCTGCAAGAGCACATGTAAACTGAAACCCAGCTTGGCATAGTTAATATCACGCTTTAAATGGGTCATGATATTGGCCTCAATCAGATGCTTGATCCGTCGATGAACCGAACTCACTGAGAGGTTAATACGCTCAGAAAGCTCATTCAAATTGACATCTTCATGACTCAATATTTCAAGAATCTGTTTATCAAAACGATCTAGTTCCATTTTGTACTCTTTTCAATAATCGATAGCTACGCAAAATATTACATTAGCTTTGTGATATAGTAATTATTTATTTTTCACAAAATTTTAAGATTATGAAAATATTTTCCATAAGCCTTCCAGCTCATAAAGAAAGATTTTGATGCCTGCTTAAAGTACCCTGAGCCACTCAAGAATAAAAAACACTCAATGGTAATTTTAATTATATATTAAAGACTTATCTCGAATTTAACACTCATCCAGTCAAGTGTCCTGCTCCGGATCATCACTCCTCTTTTATATTTGAATAGAAATAGATTAAAAGGAAGATGTTCGACCAAAACAAAAAAATACAGTCATTTGATTTGCAATAATACGCGCTATAGAGTACGTATTTTTATCGCTGGCTTTTAAACTCCACGCCAATCGACCCGTGCATTCCGTTCAGTGTGATAGATACGCAGCACATATTGTCCCAAGGGTAATGCCATTAAATGTTCTTTATACTGTCGAAATTCTTCAGATAAAGTTTCGCCCTGTTCTTTTTCCCAAGGTGTCCCGGGAATTTCCAGAATAGGTGCAAGCATCGAACAGACCGCAATATCAGCAAGGCCAAGACGTTCACCGACAAAATAACGCCCATAATTCTCTATCAATCTTGCATTTAAATTCTGGATGATGCTATCCATCTGCTGTTTAGATTCAGCCACTTTATCTGCATTTAGTTGATAGCCTTTGGAAAGTAAGGCTTTGATAAGAGGTTTGGAATATTTTTCAAACTGGCGTAAATAGCCCTTTTCACCAATTAAAATATCTAAGGATTCTTCACTTTCCGACAAGGTATGGGCAAGCCCCCAACGGCGTACATGCCTACCCAGTTCGTTAGCAAGTCCATTGATTTCCAAAGCCAAGTGACGTTGTTGTGAATCGGCACGCAATAAAGAGTGTTCCGGATATACCTCATCCAGATATAAGGCTATTTCAGTCGAGTCGGCAATCCAAAGATCTTGATCACGTAAAATAGGCAATTTGTTCTGCCCTGTTTTTAGCTGTGCAAAAGCACGATGTACACCTGGCACCAAATTTTGTGCGACATACTCCAACTCTTTATGATCGAGCAACCAGCGCGCTTTTTCACAAAAATGAGATAAAGGAAACTGGTATAAAATTCGCATAAAAACTCCGCTTTTATTTTTTTAGTTCTGCCAAGTCAAAACCATCTAATTCAGTCGGATACTTTAGTCACCCTATCCGGGAATTACAATGCGCTTTTTATCCAAAATATCATCTTGGTGCTAACAGTCATACGTTTTTTATTTTTATACATTTTTTTGTCTTGATTATCTTTAAAGCTGATATAAACCCGCCAGTGTCAGAAAATGAGTGTTTAAAAAAATTCAAATCATGTTGTTTTTTAAACACTTAATATATGCAAAATAAATAAAAATCTAGCAGTTTTTATCTTAAACAGGATTTTTCATAAGCTTTGCAAAAGCAATTGCTTAATTTTGAATTCAATTACTTGTAGCGTTCTGATATCGATTTAAGGTGTCATTATGTCTCGTTTAATTTCTGAAAATGTTCATGTAATTGAAAACGATCTTGAAGCTATTCATGCTGCGTATCATGTCGCGGATTTTGCTTTGGAAGGTCGCAATGAACGTGATCAACAGCGTTTATTGCCTTTTGCTGAAATTGATCTATTCAGCCAGAAAGGCTTAGGTGGTATTCGTATTCCAAAGCAATTTGGTGGTGCTTTCGTTTCCAATAAAACATTGGCACATGTATTCCGCATTCTGAATAAGGCCGATTCCAGTGTAGGACAAATCCCACAAAATCAGATTGCGCTGCTGAATATGATCCAAATGATGGGTACAGAGCAGCAAAAACAGTTTATTTATCAAGAAATTTTACAAGGTAAACGCTTAGCCAATGGTGGGCCGGAACGTAATACCAAAGATACCAAAACCTTGGCAACCACATTAACTTTTGAAAATGGGCGTTATTTTGTCGATGGCGAAAAATTCTATTCAACGGGCAGCAGTTTTGCTCACTGGCTCGCGATTAAAGCTATTCATCCCGAAGGTTATGTAGTACTGACTATCGTCAATGCTCAGGCCAAAGGCGTGAAAGTGATTGATAACTGGAATGGTTTTGGACAGCGCACCACTTCAAGTGGCACAGTCAGACTTGAGCATGTTGAAGTTGATCCGCTACTGATTTTTGATGAACGCCTGCTTTCCAGTAAGCCCAATTACCGCGGTGCGTATTCACAGTTATTACAGGTTGCCATTGATGTCGGTATTGCTGAAGCGGCCTTTGCTGATACCGTGACGGCGGTGCATAAAGCACGCCCGATTGTCGATGCACAAGTGGAAAAAGCCAGCTTTGAACACTATACCTTGCAGGAAGTTGGCAAGTCTGCGGTGCTATTGGATGCTGCCATTTTGCTGCTTGATGAAGCGGCTGAATATCTAGATGAGTTGGATCAGCTGGAATCAGTCACTGATGAACAGGCTGCCAAAGCCTCTATTTTAGTCGCTGAAGCCAAGATTTATGCTAATGATGCTGCCCTGCATATCTCGGAAAAATTACTGGAACTTGGCGGTAGCCGTTCCAGTCTGAGTCAGCACAACCTGGACCAGCACTGGCGCAATGCCCGTGTACATACCCTGCATGATCCGGTGCGCTGGAAGCTACATGCGCTTGGGGATTATTACCTCAATCACACCCTCCCTGCACGCCACGCCTGGATTTAAGGACATCGCTCATGACTTCATATCAAAATATTATTTCATTTAATTCAGAGCAATTGGCACATGCACATGTTATTCAGTCCGATGCAGAAGCGCTGGAAATTGCACGCAATCTAGCGGAACAGTTCAAAGCTGGAGCCATTCAGCGCGATGCCGAGCGCATTCTGCCTTTTGAAGAAATCGAAGCCTATAGCCAGTCTGGACTCTGGGCCATTACCGTCCCAAAACAGTATGGCGGTGCAGAAGTATCCAGTTATACCGTAGCGCAAGTGATTGCACTAATGAGTGGTATAGATGGTTCGATTGGCCAGATTCCGCAAAACCATTTTTATGGATTGGAGATTCTGCGTAATAGCGGCACCAAACAGCAAAAACAGAAACTCTATGCTGAAGTGTTAAAAGGTGCCCGTTTTGGCAATGCTCTGGCCGAGTTTAAAACCAAAACCGCTGCACAACGCCAAACCGCGATACGCAAAACTGATCAGGGCTATGTGATTAATGGCGAAAAGTTTTATTGCACCGGCAGTTTATTTGCTCATCGCATTCCAACACTGGTGGTCGATGAACAGGATCAGCAGTTCCTGGCTTTTGTGCCGCGTAATAGCGAAGGTCTGACTTTAATCGATGACTGGAGTGGTTTCGGGCAACGTACCACAGGCAGCGGTACAGTGAAATTCAACAATGTGCAAGTGCTGGCTGAAGATGTAGTGCCATTTGATATTGCCTATTCAGAGCCCACCATCTCCGGTCCGTTTGCTCAATTGCTGCATGCCTCTATTGAAACCGGTATTGCCCGTGCCGCCTTTGAAGAAACTTTAAACCGTGTGCGTCAGGCCCGTCCGTGGATTGATTCTAGCGTAGATCAAGCCACCGATGACCCACTGACAAAGTTCGAACTGGGACGGATTGTAGCCGATGTACGTGCCTCTGAAGTTTTACTGAAACAGGCCGCCCGTTCAATTGATGCCGCCAGACCTGCACCGACCGCGGAAAATATCGCCAAAGCATCGTTAGATGTGGCCAAAGTACGTGCACACAGTACCGAAACTGCCTTAAAAGCATCATCCAAACTGATTGAACTGGCCGGTAGCCGTGGCAGCCAACGTGAAGATGGTCTGGACCGCTTCTGGCGCAATGCCCGCGTGCACACGCTGCATGATGCTTCGCGCTGGAAATATTATTTCATTGCCAATCATATTTTAAATGGCGTACTACCACCGCGCCGGGGGACATTGTAATGACAACAACATCACAATCTGTACCCAAAAAAATCTTGCTAAATGCTTTTGACATGAACTGTGTTGGCCATATCAATCACGGATTATGGACCCATCCACGTGATGAGTCACAGCGTTTTAATGAGCTGAGCTACTGGACAGATTTAGCCCAGACCCTGGAACAAGGCCTGTTTGATGGCCTGTTTATTGCCGATATTACCGGGGTGTATGATGTCTATCAAAACAATATCGACCTGGCGTTAAAAGAATCGATTCAATTACCAAGTCATGACCCCAGTACTCTGGTTTCTGCAATGGCAGCAGTGACACAAAATCTGGGATTTGGTGTGACGGTGAATTTAAGCTATGAATCGCCTTATCAGTTTGCGCGACGTTTCGCGAGTCTGGATCATCTGACCCAGGGCCGTATTGGCTGGAACATTGTCACCGGTTATCTGGACAGCGCACAGCGATTAATTGGCGAAAAAGGACTTAAAGACCATGACCTGCGCTATGAACAGGCCGAAGAGTTTGTACAGCTTTGCTATAAATTCTGGGAAGGTTCCTGGGAAGATGATGCCGTTGTAAAAGACAAGAAAAACCGGATATTTACCGATCCTACCAAAGTACATCCCGTTCAGCATGATGGTCAATTTTACCAAAGCCAAGGCGTATTTCAGGTTTCACCCTCCATTCAGCGCACACCGGTGTTATTTCAAGCTGGTGCTTCACCGCGTGGAATGGCCTTTGCCACCCAGCATGCGGAAGGCATGTTTATTGGTGGTGATCAGCCTGCAAAAATCAAAAAGCAGGTCGATCAGATTCGTCAGCAAGCTACTAATCAAGGACGTCATCCTGAAGATATTAAAATCTTTGTCGGCATTACCGTGGTGACTGCGGAAACCGATGAACTGGCACAGCAAAAACTGGATGAATATCGCTCTTATGCCAGTCCTGAAGCGGGTCTGGCACATTTCTCCAGTTCTGTCGGCATTGACCTGTCCAAATTTACCGATGATGAAGCGATTCCTTATCAAAAGACCAACAGCATTGCGTCAGTCAACAATAAATTTAAAGAACAGCGCATCAGCAAAAATGATTTAAAAGCTCAGCATGTATTAGGTGGTCGTTATCCCCTGATTGTCGGGAGTGGTGCAACTGTGGCAGAAAAACTGATTCAGCTGATTGATGAAACCGGTATTGATGGCTTTAACCTGACCCGTACCGTTGCCCCTGAATCGCACCATGATTTTATCCGTCTGGTGATTCCTGAATTGCAGCAACGCGGCCGTTATAAAACAGCCTACGAACACGGCAGTTTAAGACACAAACTGTTTAATCAGGGAGACCGCCTGTCGACCTCACACCCAGTTCAGCAATTTCGATGTCCAAGCTCCGCCTCAACTTCGAACTCCAGCTTAAATCAAAAACAATCCGCATAAATTTTGAGGTGCAACATGGCACAAACAGCGAAAACCAAACTGACCATTATCGGGGTGATTATTGCCACAGTCATTATTGGACTGGTGGTCTGGAATCAGCAAAAGAAATCAGCTTCTGATGAACTGGTGATTGGCATTAGCCCTTCATTTGCCAAACCTTTACAGGTGGCAGCAATTGAGGCCAAACAGCAAGGCCTGAATGTCAAACTGGTGGAATTTTCCGACTGGAATACCCCCAACATTACCCTGAATCACGGTGATATTGATGCCAACTTCTTCCAGCATCAACCCTTTTTAGATAATGCCAAAAAAGAAACTGACTTTAAGATCAAAGCCTTTGCCAAAGGTGCCGCCACGCATGTGGGTTTGTATTCCAAGAAAATCAAAAGCTTTGATGAATTAAAAGATGGCGCCAAAGTCGTGGTTCCAAACGATCCTGTAAACCAAGGCCGTGCTCTACTTTTATTGCAACAGGCAAAACTGATCACCCTGAAAGACCCTAAAAACCATCTGTCTAACCTGAAAGACATCGCAAGCAATCCGAAAAAATTGCAGTTTGTCGAAGTCGAAGGCCCTCAAACCGCACGTGCCATTGATGACGTCGATCTGGCTTTTGGCTATCCGCACTATTTACGTCTGGCGAAAACAGCTGATCCCGAACAGGCGCTGTTATTTGACTCTAACAAGGATAACCGTTATGCCATCTTGTTTGCCGTGCGTGAGGATTACCAAGATAAAAACGACAAGCTGAAAAAATTTGTCGAGATCTATCAAAACTCGCCAAAAGTGAAACAGGCTTTGGATGCAGATTTCGGTGCCAAACTCTGGTTCCCGGGCTGGAAATAAGGGTTTAAATTATGTCTCAAGTTTCCAAACTGAATCTTAAAAAACTGCTGATTGGCCTCACTGTCGTTGTCATCATTGCAGGATTAATAACCTATCGTTATGTGCAAAACCAGCAACAGGATAACGTCCTGACGATTGGTATTAGTCCACCTTATGCGGAACTATTACAAACGGTTGCAAAAGAAGTAGAGAAAGATGGCATTCATGTCAAACTGGTAGAGTTTTCAGACTGGCAAGCACCCAATGTTGCCGTACAAAATGGTGATATTGATGCCAACTTTTTCCAGCAAAGTGTGTTTTTAAAGAATGCGGTTCAACAAACCCATTATGACCTACATGCTTTTGGCATCGGTAGTGGCAGCCATGTCGGTTTGTATTCCAAGCAATATAAATCCTTAGATGCCTTGCCACAAAATGCACGTGTGGTGATTCCCAGTGATCCTGTAAACTCGGCTCGTGCATTGATTTTGCTGCATCGTGCAGGTTTGATTCAAGTCAAAGATATCCATAATGAGCTGTCAACCCTGCAAGATATTGTAGCCAATCCAAAACAGCTTAAGTTTTTAGAAGTGGAAGGTCCGCAAACGGCTCTTGCCTATGACGATGCAGATTTGATTTTTGGTTTTCCGCATTACTTAAATATGGCGAAAAAAGCCGATCCTCACAGTGCATTGTTTTTAGACCCGGTGGATAAGAAATACGCCATTCTTTTTGTGACCCGAAAAGATTATGTCGATCACGATAAAAAACTCGAAACCTTTGTCAAAGCTTTCCAGAACTCTGCAAAAGTAAAAACAATTTTAGACCGGGATTTTGGTACGGGCATGTGGTTTGAAGGCTGGAAATAAGGAGAATAAAATGGTGAGTTTTGGTTCACAGGTGGACTTTTCTGTTCCCCATATCAAGATCAGAAACCTGAATAAATATTATGAAGTACAAGGACAATCGGTACATGCCTTGAAAAACATCAACCTAGATATTCCGGAAGGCAAAATTTTTGGCATTATCGGCAAAAGTGGCGCAGGCAAATCTTCCTTGCTGCGTACTTTAAATGGTTTGGAACAGATCAGTGAAGGACATATTCACATTCACCAGCAGGATCTGGCTGAACTGAAACATGCTGAACTGATCCAGCTCAGACAGCGCATTGGCATGATCTTCCAGCACTTTAATTTAATGTCGGCCAAGACCGTTTGGGAAAATGTTGCCCTGCCGCTAAAAGTCGCCAACTATAACAAACACGAGATTGAAGCGCGGGTCAATGAAGTCCTGCAACTGGTCGGTTTGAGTGAAAAAGCACACAACTATCCGTCCCAGTTATCCGGCGGACAAAAGCAGCGTGTCGGGATTGCCCGGGCGCTGGTTCACCATCCAGAAATTTTGCTCTGTGACGAAGCCACCTCTGCCCTGGACCCAGAAAGTACTTCTGTGGTGCTGTCTCTGCTCAAGGAAATCAATCAGAAACTCGGCATCACCATTGTGCTGATTACTCATGAAATGCAGGTCATTCGTGAAATTTGCGATCAGGTGGTGGTGATTGAACATGGTGAAATTGTTGAAGCGGGTGAAGTGTGGTCAGTCTTTTCTAATCCACAGCAGCAGATCACTCAGGAATTGCTGAATCTGGAACAGCTGGAATTGCCTTTTGCGCTAACGCCAGAGATTATTGCCGACAGTTCACATAGCATTTTAAAACTGCGTTATGCTTCTAGTGTTCAGTATTCACCAGATTTGAAAGTGATTTTCGAGCAGTTCGATCATCCAGTTCATCTCTATCAGAGTCATATCGATTGCATCCAGAACCATCTGGTTGGCAGTTTTATTGTGGCAATCCCCGATCTGCATATAGATACCACACTACTCCAGCAGAAATTAAAACAGTACATTGCACAGATTGAGGTCATTGGCTATGCACGACCAGCTCATTGATTTATTACTTAGCGGCACCATTGACACTTTGTTGATGGTGGGAGTATCTGCCCTGGTTGCCTTTTTTATTGGCTTGCCCATCGCAGTCATTTTAGTCAGTACTGCCGAACATGGCATCTATCCGTCCAAAAGCATCAATCAGGCTTTAGGCTGGGTGGTCAACATTACCCGTTCAGTACCGTTTTTAATTTTAATGGTGGCGCTCATTCCATTGACCCGCTGGATTGTCGGCACCAGTTATGGGGTCTGGGCCGCGGTAGTGCCTTTAACCTTGGCAGCCACACCTTTCTTTGCCCGTATTGCAGAAGTCAGTTTACGTGAGGTCGATCAGGGTTTGATTGAAGCCGCCCAAGCCATTGGTTGTAACCGCAA
The DNA here is from genome assembly GCF_011319235.1 of Acinetobacter sp. SA01. Classification (NCBI taxonomy): domain Bacteria; kingdom Pseudomonadati; phylum Pseudomonadota; class Gammaproteobacteria; order Moraxellales; family Moraxellaceae; genus Acinetobacter; species Acinetobacter sp. SA01. The sequence continues at coordinate 127,456 of NZ_WXXM01000009.1, read as the reverse complement.
GCAGATCATCTGGCATGTGCTGCTACCTGAAGCCCTGCCCGGGATTGTGGCAGGCTTTACCGTGACCTTGGTGACCATGATCAACTCATCGGCGATTGCCGGTGCGATTGGCGCTGGTGGTTTAGGTGATATCGCCTATCGTTATGGTTATCAGCGTTTTGACATGCAGATGATGCTGGCCGTGATTGTTGCGCTGGTGATTCTGGTCATGCTGGTACAGGCCACGGGCGATTCCATCTCCAGCCAGCTGGATAAACGCAAAATTTAAATCCCTATCCATTTTATGAGTTTTCAACAAAGCATCCAGCCATGACCTGACTTTGTCATGGCTTTCATGTAAAATCAGCGGCAATTTTTAAATAACACGTTGTGAGTCATTTCATGGGTTTTAATTGCGGTATTGTCGGCTTGCCGAACGTTGGTAAATCTACACTTTTCAATGCATTGACTAAAGCTGCTATTGCTGCAGAAAATTTCCCGTTCTGTACCATCGAACCAAACACCGGTATCGTGCCTGTACCTGACCTACGCATGGACAAACTTGCGGAAATCGTTAAACCGCAACGCGTGCTTCCAACCACGATGGAATTTGTGGATATTGCCGGTCTGGTTGCAGGTGCATCTAAAGGTGAAGGTCTGGGTAACCAGTTCCTGGCCAACATCCGTGAAACCGATGCGATTGCACATGTGGTTCGTTGTTTTGAAGATGAAAACGTCATTCATGTGAACGGCAAAATTGATCCACTGGATGATATTGCAACCATCAATACCGAACTTGCACTGGCTGATCTGGAAACTGTGACCAAAGCGGTTACGCGTTTGGCTAAATCTGCAAAAGGGGGCGACAAAGATGCTGTTGCCACTAAAGCCGTTCTGGACAAAATTTTGCCTTTACTGGATGAAGGTAAACCTGCCCGTGCAGCCAATCTGGATGATGATGAACGCAAACTGGTACGTGGTTTCGGTTTAATGACTTTAAAACCAACCATGTATATTGCCAACGTGGCTGAAGATGGTTTTGAAAACAACCCGCATCTGGAAGCGGTTAAAAAATTGGCCGCTGAAGAAAATGCCATTGTGGTTCCACTATGCAACCAGATTGAAGCTGAAATTTCATTGCTTGAAGATGAAGACCGCGCTGAATTTTTAGAAGCAATGGGCATGGAAGAACCAGGCCTGAACATCGTGATTCGTGCCGGTTACAGCCTGCTTGGCTTACAAACTTACTTTACTGCGGGTGTGCAGGAAGTTCGTGCCTGGACCGTCAAAGTCGGTGCAACTGCTCCTCAAGCAGCGGGTGTGATTCATACTGACTTCGAAAAAGGCTTTATCCGTGCTGAATGTATTGCTTATGATGACTTCGTACAATACAACGGCGAAGCTGGCGCGAAAGAAGCCGGTAAATGGCGTTTGGAAGGTAAAACTTATGTGGTTCAGGACGGTGACGTGCTGCACTTCCGTTTTAACGTTTAAACCATTCTGACGTTTCAAAACAGTTTAAAGCCAGCATGATGCTGGCTTTTTTATGTCGAGCTTTTTTCAGTTCAGATTCACGGTCTTGGCATCCATTACAGCGCGTTGCTTACGAGCTTCTGCCAGCATACGTTGCTCCAGCTCTTTTCGAAACCCGAACATAAACACCATTTCAGCCAGGACAAATAAAGGGCCGATCGCCAGACCAATCACATCATCCATAAAAGCCGGTTTTTTCTTTTCATAAAAATGGCCCACAAACTGGAATACCCATCCCACCACAAAAATGCCAATACTCATGCTTAACCAGACAGTCGTATCCAGCTGCGCAATTCTGTAAGCAGATGGATAAGCAAGCGCATAGATGAGCAACATGATCAGGCCAAAGATGCGGTCCAGACTGAGATAATACATTGTACTTGCCAATAGTAATGCTAAAGCCAGCGTCAGCTCGACACCTGAAATGACCACACCGGCACGTGCAGTCAGACACATGATTGAAAATACAATCAATGGAATACCCACAAAATGAGTATAAATATTTTTCTGGTCCAGATGGTATGCGGCATACTGGCTCAGTAATTGTTCTAATTTGGTCATGACCGTCTTCCTTGTTAGACTTATATTTTCATTTCACTATATAAAAAAATACCAGGACAAGTTGTCAGCTAGCCGACAACTCAGATTAAAAAGGAATAAAAATGCTCGAACCCATTTATATTAAACATTTAGAGCAGAATATCTGGTTTGCACAATTGCCTGCGGTATTTAAGGATTTTATTGTGAACTGTGCTGTGCAGCAGCGTTTTGACAAGGAACAAAGCATCTTCCGTTCAGGAGATATATTTAATGGGATCTATGCCGTTTTAGAAGGTGCGGTTCGCCTGGGTTATATTGACATTCATGGCAAAGCTGCTGTGGCGGCCATTGTAGAACCGGTTATGTGGTTTGGTGAAATCTCGCTGGTGGATGCCCAGCCCCGTTCTCACGATGCGATTGCAACTCAGAAAAGCCTGATCTTACATATACCGAGTACCGCACTACAATCCCTGCTGCAACAGCATCCGGTTTTTTGGTATCACATTGCACAACTGACCAGTCAAAAATTGCGCTTTGCTTTTTTGGAGCTAATTTCTATTCAAACGCAAAGCATCAGCCAGCGTTTGGCACAACGCCTGATGTCTATTTTAAATGGCTATGGCAATCATTTAAGTATTGAAAAGAATGTCATTCATTTATCCCAGGAACAACTGGCACAAATGCTGACCTGCTCCCGACAGACCATCAATCAGGAACTACAAGCTTTGGAACAGCAAAATATTTTGTGCGTATCTTTTAAGAAAATTGAAATTTTGGATGTAGCGGAACTGCATCGCATTGCGCATGCCTTTCCCAATATTTAAATCGGAAGATGAATAAAATTTTAAACCATGAAAATAATTCAGAGATGTATAGCATTGCAGTGTCAGCTGTTCTACGGCCAAGCATGACAGGTGAATAACTTGCCTGATGATGCATCTATTTTACACATTGTACTTATGAACGTAATTGACACACATTGACATCATCAAAACCATTGGTGCATGGCGCAACTTCATATTCATTGTCCGATGACGACTGAATGGCCTGTAACGGCTCTGCAGCTGTGGCAACACTACTCAAAGCGCTTAGAACAACAGTTATACTTATATATAAAAACACTTTATTTAACATCATTATTACTCCTGATCGTTACTAAAGTTAAATACATTTAGAATTAAATTGAATCTTTCATCATAAAAACACAAATTATTATACACAATTTATCATTTTAAGATAATTCTATATATTTATCAGATTATCGTTTTATTCTCTTACTCATTCTTTAAAACTATAACTAAAAGAAAATACCATGACATTTAAGGCATAAAAAAACGAGGCCTTTGCCCCGTTTTGATTTTTTAAACTCCGACCTTTTTCGGATCGGTATTGCCCAGCTGCGGATGCTCAATCGCATCCTTACATTGCTGTTTATCACGTTCGTAATCGGCCTGTTTCTGCGCCACTGAGCTAGATTGATCCATCGTCTCACGCGCCCAGATTTCCAGACTGGTCAGGGCTTTACGGCAGAGCGCATATTTACCTTCAGTCACGGAATCAGTCATTTTGACATTAATGCGCCAATCCGTGCTGAGCTTGCGTGCAGGTTTACGGACCTGTTCTTCCAATACATCCAGTTTTTTGGCATAGACCAAACTATCCACCTGATTAATGAATTTCCAGGCTTCGTTGGCATAAGTGGTGGCATCATTGGTCAGCTTGGGTGCCGGCTTAATTTCAGGTTTTTCAGTATTCTTGCTGTCATTTCCACAAGCCTGTAGCAAAACACTACTGCATAATAAAGAAACAATCAGCATTCCACGCGTCTTCAACATCCTCATATCAGGCTCGCTTAGATAAACAATTCGGCACTATGCTAGTGAATTCGAGTACAATACTCAATCATCATTTGACCTGTTGTTCAACTCTCCCGCAAAGGTGTGTCGTGTCTGAGCACAAAATCCCTCCAGTTCAAGCTGCCGGCTTTTGGCAAGGTGCTAAAGACAGCCAAGCCATTATTTTTACTTATCTTCCTGTTTCATTTGCTTTTGGTGTTTCGGCCAGCCAGTTCGGTTTTAGCTCTTGGGAAGCACTGTTTCTATCCTGCTCCATGTATGCCGGTGCCAGCCAGTTTCTGGTCGTGGCTTTACTGGGCAGTGGCACATCCATCTGGATGACTGCCCTCACTGTGATTGCTTTAGATATTCGTCATGTACTTTACGGTCCGGCCCTACAAAACCTGATTCAGGACAAGCTGAATTTAAAGAAAACTGCCGTCTGGGCTTGGGGCCTGACCGATGAAGTCTTTGCCTCGGGAATGATTAAACTGTCGCAACGACGTCAGGAATGGTCAGAGTCCTGGATGCTGGGCTTGAGCCTGTTTAGCTGGATGTCCTGGGCTTTAGGTTCTTTCCTGGGTGGATTATTTGCCGACCAGGTCAGTGCCTTACCGCAGTTTTTACAAGCCGCTCTGGATTTCTTGCTACCAGCCTTGTTCCTCAGCTTCCTGCTTGCTGCCTTTGAAAAGAAACATACCTTTATTGTCACGGTCTGTTTAATTGTTTCGGCAATTGCCTGCTATTTCATTAATTTGTCAGCAGCCATTTTTATTGGCATCTTATCCGGTATTCTGGCAGGTTTATTTAAACATTATGTTTTAAAACAGCATGATGATGTATTGGGAGAAACCCATGAATCTTGAAATTATTCTGGTCGGGATCATTGTCGGCATTGCCAATTTTGCTTCGCGTTTTGGTCCTTTTTATGTCATTCAAAAACATCAGCAAAATTCTCAAAAGCGTGGCTCAGTCTGGATCAGAATAGCTTTAGGCAGTATTGGCATCGCTGCGATCAGTTCCATGCTGGTGGTGGCAACGCTTCCCCCCTTGATGGAAAGCCCCAATAAAAGCTTCGCCATGCTTGTAGGTTTCCTGACCTTAACCGGGCTATATTTTAAGTTTAAGAAGATTGTCCCGGCGACTTTAACCGCCGCCTTGACCTATGGTTTGATTTACACCTATATGCCCGTTTCCTTCTAAGTGTTTTAAAAATCTCCTCTTTTTAAAGGGGAGATTTTGAAGGGATTAAAATTAAAGCTAGAGATCACTTTATAAATAAAATTGTTGGACAATATCATTATTTTATGTGAATCCGGGCTTAATTCACCAATCAGTTCTGCTATGCTAAAAGTCCATAAAATCAAGCATGGATGATTTACATGAGCGTGACTATTGGTACTCCCCTTCAAGCTTCTGCCTTTAAAGTTTTGTTATTAGGTTCAGGAGAGCTTGGTAAAGAAGTGGTGATTTCTCTGCAACGTTTAGGTGTAGAAGTTCATGCAGCAGACCGTTATGACCATGCTCCTGCCATGCAAGTTGCACATTATGCTTATACCTTGAATATGGCAGATGCCGAAGAACTCAAACAACTGATTGAAAAAATTAAACCCAATCTGATTGTGCCCGAAATTGAAGCCATCGCAACTCAGGTTCTGGTTGAAATCGAACAACAAAATATTGCCACCGTGATTCCTTCAGCAAAAGCCGTCAACCTGACCATGAACCGCGAAGGCATTCGCCGTCTGGCTGCCGAAGAACTGGGCTTGCCGACCTCAGCTTACCGTTTTGCCGACTCGATTGAATCATTCCGTTCAGCCTGTGATGACATTGGCTATCCCAACTTTGTTAAACCGGTAATGTCTTCTTCCGGTAAGGGTCAATCACGTGTCAAAAGTTTTGATGAAGTCGATGCGGCCTGGGAATATGCGCAAACCGGTGGCCGCGTCAATCAGGGTAAAGTGATTGTGGAATCACAAATCGATTTTGACTTTGAAATTACCTTGCTCACAGTTCGTGCCAAAAATGCTGAAACAGGCGAAATCGAAACCCGATACTGCGACGCGATTGGACACCGTCAGGACTCTGGCGATTATGTCGAGAGCTGGCAACCTCAGGCCATGACTCCGGTGGCTTTAGAAGAAGCTAAGCGCATTGCACATAAAGTCACGGCTGCTTTAGGCGGCTGCGGTATTTTCGGCGTGGAACTGTTTGTCAAAGGCGATAAAGTATGGTTTAGTGAAGTATCTCCACGTCCGCATGACACAGGGCTTGTTACCCTTGCATCGCAATTCCAGAGCGAATTTGAATTACATGCACGTGCCATTTTAGGTCTGCCGGTAAATACATCTCGTCATAGTGTTGCAGCCAGTGCCGTCATTTATGCAGGCGTTGATGATCGCAATTTGTCTTTTTCTGGCTTAAATCTTGCTTTAGCCAACCCAAACACCGATTTACGCCTTTTTGGTAAACCCGAAGGTTTTAAACGTCGTCGTATGGGGGTCGCAACTGCACGTGCTGAAACAACAGATCAGGCACGTAAACTTGCACTAGAGACGGCGTCTCAAGTCAGTGTTCAACAAAACTAAACTTGCAACCTTATTAACGGACCACTGTTCATGATCAATACTTCTCCACTGCTGAATTACGTTAAAAGTAACCATGACATTCAGGCGATCAATCAATGGCGCACCGATGTTGAAAATCAGCTGCAGGAAAGTTTTGAAAATGGACAGTCCATCCGGGAAATTATCTTGGCCCGCTCCCATTTGATTGATGAAGCCCTTGAGTTTCTCTGGAGACATGCTGAACTTGACCAGACCGATCTGGGCCTGTTTGCCGTGGGTGGTTATGGTCGTCGGGAAATGTTGCCTTATTCTGATGTCGATATCATGATTTTATCGGAAGATGATATTACTGCCGAGCAGGAAAAACTGATTTCCACTTTTATCTCCTCGCTTTGGGATGTCGGTAATTTCAAACCCGGTATTAGTGTACGTACCATTTACGAATGTGTGGAACAGGCCACTAATGATTTGACCGTCGCGACTGCGCTGATTGAATCGCGTTTAATTAGTGGTAACCGGCATTTGGCCAAATGGCCACGCCGTATTGTTTCACAAACCTGGACCGATAAAACCTTTTTTGATGCCAAAATGGATGAGCAGGCAAAGCGCTATGCTCAGCATAACAATACCGAAAGCAATCTGGAACCGGACATTAAAAATGCGCCGGGAGGCATCCGCGATATCAACCAGATTGGCTGGATTGCCAAACGTCACTTCCGGGTCAACCGTATTTATGACCTGGTGCATTTAGGCTTTATTTCAGAGTTCGAACTGGGTGTGCTAGAAGAAGCTGAAAGCTTTTTATGGGAAATCCGTCATCATCTGCACCGCCTCACCAAACGCGATGAAAACCGCTTATTGTTCGATTATCAGCGTGATATTGCGGCCCTGTTTGGCTATACACGTGAAGAAGATAAATCACCGAATTATCCGATTGAACAATTCATGAAGCGTTATTATCGTAGCGCACAGCAGGTATCCACCTTAAATGAAATGCTGCTGGCTTACTTTAATGAATCTGTGATTACCCCACGTTTGCCTAACTACGAACGCAAAATTGAAGAAATTAACGAAAATTTCAAACTGGTCGATGGCAAACTGGCGGTACAGCATCATAAAATTTTCTCGGAACGTCCCAGTGCAATCCTGGAAATCTTCTATTTATTGGCAAATCGCCCTGAAATTGAAGGCATCCGTGCCCGCACTTTACGTCTGCTCACCCTTGCAGCCAAACGCATCAATCAAGATTATCGCGATAACCCCGAACACCAAGCCCTGTTTATGGCGATCATCCGTTCACCGCATCGCCTGTATGATACGCTGGTGGCGATGAAACGTTATGGCGTGCTCGGCAATTATATTCCAGCTTTTGGGCAAATTATGGGACTAATGCAATATGACCTGTTCCACATCTATACCGTAGATGCCCATACCCTGTTATTGCTGCGTAATTTAAACCGCTTTAAAGAACCTGAATTTGCCAAAGATTTCCCAGTGGTCAGTTCAGTGTTCCAACGTCTTCGCCGTCGCGACATTGTTTATCTGGCAGCCTTGTTCCATGACATCGCCAAAGGCCGTGGCGGTGACCATAGTGAACTGGGTGCAGAAGATGCGATTGCATTCTGCCGGAAACATGGCTTTACCGAACGTGAATGCAATCTGGTGGCCTGGCTGATTCAAAGTCATTTACTGATGTCCATGACTGCACAGAAAAAAGATATTTCCGATCCGGATGTAGTTCAAGATTTTGCTGAAAAACTCGGTGATATGGAGCATCTGGATTATCTGTATACCTTAACTGTTGCAGATATTAACGCGACCAATCCCAAACTCTGGAATACTTGGCGTGCTTCCTTAATGCGTCAACTTTATACCCATGCACGGGATGTGATTCGTACCGGTCTTGGACATCCGGTGGATTATCAAATGCTGATTGAAGACACCAAATTTGCTGCCAGTGAATTATTGGTCAATGACTTCTCTCTGGCCGATGTCGAAAAAGTCTGGCAAGAACTGGGCGATGAATATTTTATTAAAGAGTCAGCCGATGAAATTGCCTGGCATACCCGTGCCATCTTGCAACATGGCAACAACACTGAACCTCTGGTCTTGATGCGTGCCCATCGCCAGTCGGCACAAGATGCGGTACAGATCTTTATTTACACTCAGGATCAACCGAATCTATTCGCCACCACTGTCGCCATTCTGGACCGGATGAATCTGGACGTTCAGGATGCACGGATTATCACCGCCTCAACGGCCTTTAGTCTGGATACCTATGTGGTGCTGGACCGTTTTGGTACCTTACTGACCGACCCTGAACGTGAACAGACGGTCATTGAGGCATTGGTCAAGGCTTTGAGCGAGTCAGATAAATATCCGGGCTTAATGCAGCGTCGTATTCCACGCCAGTTACGCCATTTTGATATTGAAAATACCGTGGATATCACCCTGAATGCCGCTTTAGAGCAAAACATGGTTGAAATTGCAACGCTCGACCATCCGGGTTTACTTGCTAAAGTAGGTGGTTTATTTATGATGCAGGGTTTAGATATTCATTCTGCTAGAATTGCTACCTTGGGTGAGCGTGCAGAAGATATTTTCTTTGTCACCAAAAAAGATGGTAAGCCAATGACTGATTCAGAAGCTGAAATTTTTGCTACCCAATTGAAGTCAGCTCTGGATGAAGCCTCAAGTCTAGTCTCTGGTCACCACTAAAACTTAAATTTACGCGGTATCGATTTCATGAACTCAAGTTTGTCATTATTGCATCCTTATCCTTTTGAAAAGTTAAATAAGCTTTTTCAGGATATCCAAACTGCAGATTTACCCCTTATTGCCTTATCAATTGGTGAGCCAAAGCATCCGGCACCCGAGTTTGTAAAACAGGCCATTATTGACAACTTCCAGCATTTATCGACTTACCCGAACAGCAAAGGCTTACCTGAATTACGTCAAAGCATTGCCAACTGGCTCACACGTCGCTTCAAGCTCAATAGTATTAGCGCTGAAAACCATGTTTTACCTGTATCTGGAACACGTGAAGCGATCTTTTCTTTTGTTCAGGCTTTGGTCAACCGTGAAGATGCACCTTATGTGGTGATGCCGAATCCTTTCTATCAAATTTATGAAGGCGCAACTTTACTTGCCGGTGCCAAACCTTACTTCATTAATTGCACAGAAGAAAACAATTATCTGGGTGATTTTGATGCAGTTCCCGCAGAAGTGTGGGAAAAAACGGCATTATTGTTTGTTTGTACACCCGGCAATCCAACAGGGGCTGTATTGTCCAAAGAGCAATTTAAAAAACTAATTGCCCTTTCAGACCAATATAACTTTGTCATTGCCTCAGATGAATGCTATTCGGAACTGTGGTTTGATCAAGCCCCTGTCGGTTTACTGGAAGTCTGTGCTGAAATCGGCCGTGATGATTACAAAAACTGTGTGGTGTTCCATTCCCTTTCCAAGCGTTCAAACCTGCCGGGTATGCGTTCCGGCTTTGTTGCCGGTGATGCCTCTTTACTGAAACCGTATTTACAATACCGTACCTATCATGGTGCTGCCATGCCTGTTCAGCACCAGCTGGCATCAATCGCGGCATGGGATGATGAAGTGCATGTAGAAGAAAACCGTAAACTATATCGCGCCAAGTTTGAATTATTTCAAAATGAATTGGGTCACTTGTTGCCACTGAAAAAACCGGATGCAGGTTTCTATTACTGGTTAAAAGTAGACAATGATGAAGCTTTTGCCAAAATGCTGATGGAAAAAGCCCATATTAAAGTCCTGCCTGGCCGTTATCTGTCACGTGATACCGAGCAAGGCAATCCGGGTGAAAATCATGTCCGTATGGCATTGGTCGCCGATATCGCACAATGTGAACAAGCCATTCAGCGTCTTAAAGCCATTCTTTAATGAATTAAAGAGACAATAAGATCAAGCATCATCCACTGTTTCACCAGTGGATGATTAGCTTATAGCGTATGGATTAAATGACCTGTTGATTGCATTTGTGAAAATGAAATAGATTTCTAAGCCTGTAAAATAAAATAGGGCGATTCATGAATCGCCCTATTTTATTTATTTTCTATTATTCCAGCTTACTGCGCTAAAGCTGCTTCAATTTCACTTTCCAGCTCTTCAGGTTTAGTGGTGGGTGCGAAACGATTGAGCACCTTGCCATCTTTGCCAATCAAGAATTTGGTAAAATTCCATTTAATGCCATTGCCTAAAATTCCTTTACTGTTATTGGTCAAATAGCGAAATAAAATGTGGGCTTCAGGCCCTTTTACATCCACTTTGGCAAACATCGGGAAACTCACGCCGTAATTTTTTTGGCAGAATGCACCAATCTGTTCATTGGAACCCGGATCTTGCCCACCAAACTGGTTACAGGGAAATCCCAATACCTCAAATCCCTGATCTTTGTATTTTGCATACAATTTTTCAAGACCAGCAAACTGGGGAGTAAAACCACACTTACTCGCAGTATTTACAATTAATAAAACCTTACCTTGATAATCGGCAAATGATTTATTTTTTCCATCTAACAACTCAGCCTCAAACTGATAAATGTTGGTCATGGATAGGTTTCCTCGTCACTTTTTTCTTGTGTTTTTAATTCTAAAGAAGCTGAATTTACGCAATAGCGCAATCCTGTAGGTTGTGGGCCATCTTCAAAAACATGGCCTAAATGTGCGCCACAATGATGGCAAACAATTTCTGTTCTGACTATACCATGTGTCGAATCCTGATGCTCCTCAATGACCGAACTATTTACAGGGCGATAAAAACTTGGCCAGCCACTACCACTGTCATATTTAGTTTCGGAAGAGAATAATTCTGTCCCACAGCAACGGCAAAGATAAGTCCCTGCCTGCTTGGTATTCCAGTACTTACCGGTAAATGCTGGCTCCGTCCCCTTTTGTCGCGTAATGCGAAACTCGTCTGGTGATAACTCTCTTTGCCATTCTCTTTCTGTTTTATTGAGTTTTCCCATGATGACGTCCCTTTATATCGTGCTATTTAAAATAGGATAATCGTATATTTACGTCATTCAATCTTAAATTTCTAGTCTTTATTCAACAATTTACAAAATCAATATAATGACCCTAAAAGCAAAAAGTAAGCAAATATAAAATAATGGTAAGCAATTCTGAAAATTAAATGCTTTTTTGTAAGCAAATTTAGTGTTAGGCTTAGTCTTACTCTTGCTCAGGATTAAAAAATGTCGCAGAAAAAGAGCGTAATTTTTAAAAATCTGCTGCCTGTGATTAAGCAATATCAACAGGCAGGTTTTACGCATGAAAAAATTGTTGCTTTACTCAGAGATGAACATCATCTCGATCTGGTAACAACCGAGACATTTAAAAGCTATTTATACCGTTATGCAAAAGTGACCTCCACTCTTTCCGAGAATATAAAAATGCCGAACACTTTCCACACCCCACGCGAAATTAAGAAATCGTCTAAGCTCGAGCACGTGTGCTACGACATTCGCGGGCCAGTGTTACGAGCGGCCAACGAGATGGAAGAGGCCGGGCATAAAATTATTAAACTAAATATTGGTAACCCCGCCACATTCGGTTTCGAAGCGCCGCAGGAAATTATTAATGATGTCGCTTTAAACCTGCCCAATGCGGTAGGTTATACCGACTCCAAAGGGATTTTCCCTGCCCGTAAAGCCATTTGTCAGTATTACCAGCAAAAAGGCATCCTCAACATGCATGTGAATGACGTGTATATAGGTAATGGTGTGTCTGAACTGATCGTGATGGCCATGCAAGGTCTATTGGATGACGGTGATGAAATGCTGGTTCCAATGCCGGATTATCCATTATGGACAGCTGCTGTAAACCTGTCTGGTGGTACCGCGATTCACTATAAATGTGATGAGGAAAACTTCTGGTATCCAGACATTGCGGATATGGAAAGTAAAATCACCCCAAATACCCGCGGTATTGTGATTATCAATCCAAACAACCCGACCGGTGCGGTCTACCCTCGTCATGTATTGCAACAAATTGTTGATCTGGCAAAAAAATATGACCTGATTTTGTTTGCTGACGAAATTTACGACAAAATTATTTATGACGGCATTGAACATGTCTCTGTAGCTGCGCTTGCGGGTGATCAACTTTGTATCTCATTTAATGGTTTGTCTAAAGCCTATCGTATTGCCGGCTTCCGTTCAGGCTGGATGGCCATTACCGGTGATAAATCACGTGCAATGGACTACATTGAAGGCTTGGACATGCTGGCATCGATGCGTCTATGTGCCAACCATCAAGCGCAATATGCGATTCAAACGGCTTTAGGTGGTTATCAGTCGATTAATGACCTGATTCGTCCGGGTGGCCGTTTATATGAGCAACGCAATATTGCCTGGGAAATGTTAAATGAGATTCCGGGTGTCTCTTGCGTGAAACCAGAAGGTGCCATGTACTGCTTCCCTAAACTGGATCCGGAAGTTTATCCAATTCAGGATGATGAAAAACTCATGCTCGACTTATTGCGTGCAGAAAAAGTATTACTGGTGCAAGGAACCGGTTTTAACTGGCCGACTCCAGACCATTTCCGCGTGGTATTCTTGCCGGCCGAAAATGAATTACGTGAAGCGATTACCCGTTTAGGTCGCTTCCTGTCAAAAATGCGCTAATGTCCTGATTTCGGAGATTGCTAAAAAAACCGCGTTTGATCACGCGGTTTTTTATGCCTGCTACTAACCTTTGTTAGTCTTCAAGCGGATTGCCAAACTGTTTTAAATATTCAGTACCTAATTCTCTAGAACCCTGATTATTAATATGATTGCTGTCTTTATTCCGATATAAAGGCACATGATTAATCATAGTTTTACACGCCTGCTGATCACACATTGCCTTGGTTGGGTCAATAATTTTCAGGTCAGGGTATTGCCGTTTTGCCTCTACAACAATTCGGTTAAAGTGTAGTAACTGTGCCTCATAATTCTTTCTGGACACAGTACATGGTGCATGGGTATGTAAAATTTCATTGCGAAGGTTACAGTCTGCCGGCACCCCATCTCTATCTAGCCGAGGGACATCATTCAGCAGAATGACCTGATCACTGGACTGATAGGCCATCTTCAAGGCTTTCATAAAACCGGTTTTAAATATCTCTGCATTGGAATGATGTATACCATCTTCCAGCTTCACTTCATCACCAAAATATGGCACATAGGAACCTGCCAAGATAATGGTGCGGTAATGTGTTTTTGCAAGATGGGCAGTAATCGCATCATTTCTTAATTTAAATTCGCTCAGCTCTTCCCAGCGATTAAAATTAGATTCAAAACGCCGCACTCCAGGTAAATAGAAGGTTGAACTTTGTGTGACATCATAACCGCGTAAATTGGCATCTTTGGCCCATACATCCAGCATTGCGCTATAAGCGTTAGCATGCGAATCACCAATCAACAAAAAATCGATAGCCGCTTTCGGCTTGCCCAATACACAGTCCTCCTGATGCGGTAAAGCTTTCGGGTCCTCAATATCCATACATTTATTTCGGATGATATGAGCAAATGAGTTGAGTGCTTCCTGTTTAAGATAAACAGAATGTGGAAACCGGTCTGGAAATCCCTGATTTAGATTGACGGTCTTGGCAATCGCGATAAAACTCAGGGCTGGCAGCAGAAAACCAATGATGATCACCTTGTAATTTGCTGTCATCACAAAACGTTTGCTGGGTTTTTCGATGAGCTGATAGGTTAAAAATGCCAACAGGATGGACAATAATACAATCACCACCTGATTTTCGAAATTTAATGGCTGCATATAAATGCCGAATAACACGATAATCGGCCAGTGCCATAAATACAAGGGATAAGAAATTCTTCCTATCCAGGTACTTAAACGATTGCTCAGTAACACATTACTTGAGGGTGAACATTGCCCGAGATAAATGATAAATGCAGTTGCAAAACATGGGATCAAAGCCATTGCGCCAGGAAAAGGCGTCTGTTGGTTAAAATATACTGCTGTGGCAAACAACGTGATTAAGCTACCCCAAACCAGACTTTGTCGTAATTTTTCCGGAATTTTGAGCTGAGGCAGAAAGCCAATTAATGCGCCAATCAGCAACTCAAAGGCACGTACCGGCATACTGTAATAGGCCTTCTCTGCATTTTGCGTTAACGTGTGCTGGGCATAAAACAGTAAAGTTACGATTAATGTCGTGATAATGGCCCAGGTATATTTACGCGACACCTTTCCAACAAACAGCAACAACAATAACGGCCAGAAAATATAAAACTGCTCTTCTACCCCAAGCGACCATAAGTGCAATAAAGGAATACCTTCGGCATCCTGGCTGAAGTAATCTCCCACCTCATTGCGCATATAGATATTCGCCATGAGCAGAGTGGCATACATCACACTGTCAAAATATTGCGTCAAATCCCCAGGTAGCATCACCTGCCAGGCAATAATACTGACAACGCTGAGTACGGTAAAATAAGCAGGTGCCAGGCGTACCACACGTTTCTTGTAAAATCGTGCAATAGAAAACCGTTTACACTGAATATCGTGGGTTAAAATGAGGGTAATTAAATAACCTGAAATGACAAAAAAGATATCCACACCAATATATCCTCCTGAAAAGAAAGATAATCCGACATGGTTAAAAATCACCAATAAAACGGCAATTGCCCTTAAGCCATCGATATCAGCACGATAGGAGAAATTCATCATTTCACAAAGTATAATAAAGAAGCAAAATTGTATGCCTTTATTCAGAAAACTCAATTTACAAAATAAAAGATTTATATTTTGGCCAATTTTATAGAACTACTCTTAAAGATTACTTAATCACGTATGCATGCATGTTTTTATAGTGTTTATTTGTTCTGATCCTGTTTATTGTTGGGTACACATGCTATTTATATGATGAATGAATAATAAATACTGTGAGTACATGGATGTCCTCAACCAATATCAAGCTTAGTCTTTTTTTATGCCTCAGTATGTGCTTGGGGATTGGTATTTTACGTTTCTCCTATACCGCCTTGTTACCCAGCACGCGTGAAGCGTTTGATTGGTCAACAGGTTTTGCCAGTCTTTTAGGCAGTGCCAATTTACTCGGTTATCTGATGGGGGCTTTTGCAGCCATGCGACTACCTCAAAACAAAAGCATGACCCTATATATTCAGATGGCTGCAATTGCCGGAATGTTCAGTTTAATGTGCTGTGCATTTTCCGGTTTTCCGCAAGCCTGGTATATTTTTTGGCGTGTGATTTCGGGAATCAGTGGCGGCCTGCTGATGATTTTATCCCCGAGTGTAGTGGCACAATGCTGTGAGATTCAGGACCGTTTTAAAATCAATTTTATTGGTTTTAGCGGAATTGGTCTGGGGGTTTTATTGGCGACCCTGTTCCTGCCTTATCTGGACCAGATTTCCATACAGACCGCCTGGCTGATTTTATGTGGCTTCGCGCTGATTATTTGTGCCTGCTTAAGTGTTTTACTGCAACAATTTAAGCATCATCTGTCTGCACAAACAGTGCCGGCTCAATCTAAAACTCCACTCAACACAATCTTTTATAGCTTGCTGGTTGTATATGCCTGCAGTGCATTTGCCTATATTCCCCATTCATTATTCTGGATTGACTACCTGAGCCATGAACTGGGGCTGAACCTGTTCTGGATCAATTTCAACTGGATTCTGTATGGCTTAGGAAGTGCTTTCGGGGCTTTTACTGCCTATTCACTGGCAAGAAAATTTGGCAATTTTTTCGCCCTGAAAATTCTTTACAGTCTGTATATAGTAGCCATTTTTATTGCAACCTTAAACACCAGTCCAGTGCTGACTTTTGCTTCTTCCTTTTTTACCGGCATGCTCAATCCGGCAGTGGTGTTTTTAACCTCCTATACCATCCTGCAACTCTATGGTCTGGCGTATAAAAAGCTCTGGAGTATTGCCACACTATGCTTTGCATCTGTGCAGCTGATTGGCGGATTAAGTTTTAGCACTCTGCAACATTTTGGCGTGACTTATCATCAACAGTTTGTCTTGGCTGCGATAGTTTTATTATCGGGAACATTACAACTGGTCTGGCATACCCGTACAGCTAAATTCAAAACCAGTGAGCCAGCATAACCTGTTTCGATTCAGGCAGATGGCATAACGTATGCCTGCTGCACCACCAGATACCGGGACTGACCTCCAAAAATGAGCATAACGGTCGCAATAAGACGCATACTGACTATCTTGCTCGCGTTTGTTCGATGCTAGAACATACCGCTTAACTATTCATGCTATTGTGCAGATTGCATGATAAATTTCGCTCCTGATCTATAAAACATCGTGTGCCGTAACCATAAAAAAAACCCGCGATATGCGCAGGTTTTTTTCATACAGATTCAGGTCAAATGACTTATTCCATATTGTTGATGACCGCTTGACCAAATTCCGAACAACGTAACAAAGTCGCGTCCGGCATTAAGCGTTCAAAATCATAAGTCACAGTTTTATTGGCAATTGCACCAGAAATACCCTTGATGATCAAGTCAGCCGCTTCAGTCCAGCCCATGTCACGTAGCATCATTTCAGCAGAAAGAATAATTGAACCCGGATTGACTTTGTCTTGACCGGCATATTTAGGAGCAGTCCCGTGAGTCGCCTCATACATCTGTATGGCTCCGCCGATGTTGGCACCCGGTGCAATCCCGATACCGCCCACTTCTGCTGCAAGCGCATCGGAGATATAGTCACCGTTTAGGTTCAGCGTGGCAATCACCGAGTAATCGGCAGGACGCATCAAAATTTGTTGCAGGAAGGCATCCGCAATCACATCTTTAATAATAATGTCTTTACCAGTTTTAGGGTTTCTGATTTTAACCCATGGCCCACCATCCAGAAGTTCACCGCCAAAACGCTCAAGCGCAACTTCATAGCCCCATTCCTTGAATGCACCTTCAGTGTACTTCATGATGTTGCCTTTGTGGACCAGCGTCACGCTTGGCTTGTCATTATCAATCGCGAATTGAATGGCTTTACGTACCAGACGCTGAGTACCTTCTTTAGATACCGGTTTAATCCCGATCCCGCAATTCTCTTCGAAACGGATTTTAGTCACACCCATTTCTTCTTTCAGGAATCGAATGATTTTTTTGGCTTCTGGTGAATCTGCTTTCCATTCAATACCTGCATAGATATCTTCAGAATTTTCACGGAAAATCACCATATCTGTCAGTTCAGGATGTTGAACTGGAGAAGGCACACCTTCAAACCAGCGCACTGGACGTACACATACGTACAGGTCTAATTCCTGACGTAATGCAACATTTAGAGAACGGATACCGCCGCCAACCGGGGTTGTTAACGGGCCTTTAATAGAAACAACAAATTCACGAAGAGCTTCAAAGGTTTCTTCCGGCATGTAAGTGCCATAGATTTTGTCTGCTTTTTCGCCGCAGTATACTTCCATCCACTCAATCGAACGCTTACCAGCGTAAGCTTTTAGAACCGCAGCATCAACCACTGCTTTCATGGCCGGTGTAATATCTACACCAATACCGTCACCTTCAATAAAAGGAATAATAGGATTGTTTGGAACATTGAGTGACAAGTCTGCATTTACGGTAATTTTGCTACCATCCGCAGGAACAACGATCTTCTGATAACCCATTGTCTAGGTTCTCCCTTTGTATCTAGCGATATCTAAAAATAATTGCCGATTAGGCAATACTTTCGTCCTTTCTTAACGCATAATAGTTTAATTGAATTCCATTGTGTTTAAGATTTATACGGGAAATAACAACATTTCCCCATTGAATAAAACTTAACCTTTTTAGTCTTATGTAATTAAAGAAGTTATTTGCTATGAAAATCGTCATTCTTAATAAACCTTATGACGTCCTCTCCCAATTCCGTAAAGACGAAGCACATATGACCATGGCTGACTTCGTAGACGATCCGACTTTGCGTTTGGCAGGTCGCTTAGATATGGACTCTGAAGGTTTAGTTTTTTTAACCGACCACGGCGGTTTAAACCAATTTATTACCAACCCGGCCAACAAGAAGTTTAAAACCTATCTGGTACAGGTTGAAGGTGATGTCACTGAAGAAGCGCTTGAACAGCTGCGTAAAGGGGTTGAACTGAAAGATGGTATGACCCTTCCAGGCAAAGCCATTAAAGTACAACAGCCAGAATGGTTATGGGACCGTGATCCACCGGTTCGTTTCCGTGCATCTGTGCCCACCTCTTGGATTGAAATTTCAATCTGTGAAGGTCGTAACCGCCAAGTTCGCCGTATGACTGCTGCGGTAGGTTTTCCAACTTTACGTTTGATTCGTACGAAAATTGGTTCTATTGATCTTGTTCAATTGGGTTTACAACCAGGTGAAACCAAAGAAATTGAACCTTTACTATACCCGGACTTTAAAGATGTACCTGCCGAAGAACCTTACCGTTCACGTTCTTATGTGAAAAAACCGGGTGGTACAGGCGGTAAGCCAATGGTTCGCAAGAACAAAGATGGTTCCGTGAAGAAGTCATCTGGTACGAAACGTATCTGGCAAATGGATGAAAGCGAGAAACCGCGTCGTAAGACCAATGGTACAACGCGTCCGAATACCAAAGCACCGCGTGGTCGTGGGCGTGGTCGCGGTTAATTTTTTAGTATTCAAATTAAAGCTCACGAAAGTGGGCTTTTTTCTTTAATCAGTATTATAGATTTAACTTGTCATATGCTTCATCAACTTGGCTCAATGTATAGTACTGCTTGATCTGATGCCAATTATTTTCTTCCTTGAAAAATCCTGCAAAATAACTGGTTCTTCTTTTTTTATTGATTTTTCTTTAGATAAATAAAAAACCGACGCCTAAGCATCGGTTTTACATAAAGTTTAAAGAGTATACAAATTAAGCCTTTAACCACTTCTCAGCTTTGGCCTGATCTTCAACTTTGAGTTCAACTTCAGTCAATTCAGAACCACCCGCCTGAACTTCAAAAGTCATTAATTCATCACGGCGGAAAGCATGAACAGTATACATTCCCTCTTGTTTTGCATACTTCTCAACAAGTTTAGTCGTCGCTTTCAAACCATCAATCGCGATAACAACATCTTGCGCAGAAAGACCTGCTTTCGCCCCTGAACCTTCTCGACGTGCAGTTTGAATCACCACACCTTCAGGTTTATCGGCAAGCTTTAAGCCAAATGGCAAAGACTTATCATTTTTAACGTCAAAACTTAAACCAAACTCAGGAAGTAACTGATCTAGCGGTAATTCATCGGTGGTATTGATCAAATGATTGATCTGTTCAAGCCAGTTATCACCGGTCAACTCATTACACAATTCGAAGATGGTACGCTCATTAACTTGAACACCATTTTGCGCATTTTTGTACAATTTACGCATTAAGGCATCCAGGCTTGAACCGCGTAAACGCAAGCCCAAATCCAGACACAGCGCCACTAAACAACCCTTGTTGTAGTAGCTGGTGCCGGCGTTATTGGAGTTTTCATCCTGACGGTAGAATTTCACCCAGGCATCAAAACTTGAATCTGCAACGGTTTGAATCGCACGTCCCGGGTTTTGTAAATAACGGTCAATCTGTGTCTTTAATAATTTCAGATAGGATTCTTGAGAAATCACCCCACTACGCAGCAAAATCAGGTCATCATAATAAGAAGTGAAACCTTCAAAAATCCAAAGTAGCGAAGTGTAGCCTTCTTTGTTCAAATCATAATTGACGAAATTTTCAGGGCGAATAAATTTTACCAACCAGGAATGGAAATATTCATGACTGCATAAACCCAGGAAACGCTGATAATCCGCAGAGGGTTCAGCAGGTTCATCCGCTTTAGGCAAGTCATCACGCGGGGTAATCAGACTGGTACTGTTCGGATGCTCCAAGCCACCATAACTATTACCTGTCACCATGGTCATAAAGGTATAGTCGCTAAATGGCGCAGAACCAAACATTGAAATTTCAGTGGCACAGATTTTTTCAATGTCTTGCTGCATGCGTGCAGCATTCATGGCATGTTTGCCAGACACCACAAATTCATGGGCAATACCATTGGCTTCAAAGCTAAAGCGCGTTTGCTCTGCCAGCTCAAAGGGTGAATCAATCAACTGGGCATAGTTATCCGCCTTTAAGGTATAACGACCTTTAACCAGACTTTTAGCCATTAGGCCTGTTGCCAGCTGGAAATGTTTCAGTTCATCTGGAAGGAATACTTCAACTTCAACCGCTTTATCTTCCTGTCCTTCTAGCCCCAAACATGCACAGGCCGGATTCACATAGAGACGGGTTTGGTCCACATAGGCACCGCGTACAGACAAGTCATAGGCATAGACATCATATTCCACCGTAATCAGTTCATGATCGGTATTAAATAAACGCCATTTATTCTTCTCAAATTTCTGAATTTGTAAAATGCGCCCATCTTCATCATAAGCACGAACTGACTCAATATGCTTGGAGAATTCGCGAATCAGATAGCTACCCGGAATCCAGGTCGGTAGAGAAAGGACTTGAGTTGGATCAGCTAAAAAGCGAAGAGTCACGTGAATAAGATGCTGACGATAATCGTCAAATTCGATTTGATAATGCAACATAATGGGCAATATAAAATATAAAAAAGTTAACTTAACAATTAGCTTAGCATTTTTTGTCCGGCAATGCTGAACTGTCGCAATTGTCTGCAATTCCGACTAGCCATTCTTAAAAAAAAGGCATAGCATTCCTCATATTTTTTGCATTTCTACCACCAATGGATTGGTAAATAAGGAAGATCATTGAAAGCTGTCATCTACCTCCTCGCATCCTTAAGTTTATTGTGTTCCACGATAGTCAATGCTGCATTACTCAACCTTGTTCCTGAAAGCGTTGAAGCCCAGGCATGGACCATTCTTGATACCCAATCAGGTCAGGTCATTGCAGAGCACAATAGTCATGAGCAACGTGCACCGGCATCCATGACCAAAATGATGGTTGCGTATATTGCATTGAAAGAAATTGAAGCCGGTCGTTTAAAAAAGGATGAAGTCATCACAGCGACACCAGTGGTAAAAATGGTGCAGTGGGATGAGTCGCAGATGTATCTTAAACAAGGTGATCAGATTACTGTAGATCAGCTTCTGGCAGGTTTGATCGTGATGTCAGCCAATGATGCAGCGGTGACCTTGGCAGAACGCATTTCGGGTACTGTACCGGCTTTCATTGAACGCATGAATAAAGAAGCCAAAGCCTTAGGGATGAAGGATACGCATTTTGCCAATGCACCAGGCGTGACCATGCCAGATCATTACTCATCTGCTCATGACATGGCCCTGCTGGGTCAAGCACTGACCGTTCAGACGCCTGAATATCTGCATTATTCAGTCATGCCAAGTTTCAGCTATAACCAGCGTTTTCACCGCGCAACCAATCTGGCACTCAAGTTTGACCCAAGTGTAGATGGTTTAAAAACAGGTTTCACCAAGGCGGCAGGTTATAACCTGGCATTGACTGCACATCGCCCTACTGGTAATCCTGCGCTGCCTGAACGTCGCCTGATTGTGGTGGTGATGGGTACAAAAAATGCATTAAAACGTGCAGAAGTTGCCCATACCCTGATGGATATGGCCTATACCTATACCCGTAATGAGGTGGCGATTAAAGATAAACAGCTGATTGCTGAATTGCCGGTGGTGAAATCTACTTTAAAAATGTTTAAACTGGAAACCAGCAAACCGCAAATTGTGACGACGTCTTTATATGATCAGCCTTATGCGATTGATCTGCAAACTTATGATACGGTCAATCAGCGTGTTATGCTGAATACAGGCAATGGTACGATTCAAGCCATTGAGCCCTTACAAGAAACCAAGACCCACTTAAATGTTGAAATCACGGAAAAATACCTGACTGCTCCTTTAGCCAAAGTTATGCAACTGGCCACCGTGCAGGTTTATCAAAATAACCAGTTGATCCGCACCATTGCCATTGAAAATGATGTGCAAATTGAAGAAGCCAATTTTTTCCAGAAAATTGCCCTATGGTTTAAACAGCTTTTTAGTTTTTTCTCAAGCGATGACATTCGGGTCAAAATTTATCCTCTACGCTAAAGGATGAATAGTTTTGACTTGAGTCAGATGACAGAACAATCCTATTCATAAAATAATCATTTGGATAAAAGTAATAAAATGAAGATGATAGATATACATCATCTTCTTTTTACTGACCAATAATGACTCCTAAATACCTGACAGCTCAAATTCAACTTTCCTCCCTGCCCCAGTATAGTATGCTCAAATTTCCCACTCAAAGTCTTGCCGTGTTGTTAAACCATTATCAAACTACTGGCGTATGACTGGACAAATCAAGAGCTCTGGATTTTGTCACAAGAAAAACAGCTAAAAAGATTAAAATTTCATTGAAATTAAAAAAACCATCCCCACTATTAAAAAAACACCATAAGAGTGGGAAAAATGCAGATTTTTGCTAAATCTAGTCTACAAAACCTACTTTTCACTTTATGATGTACCCTTAAAAAATTGAATGGATCAATAACATGACTGCTATTGCAAATGACCTCGTGGTTTCTTTCCACTACACGTTGACTAACGCAGAGGGCGAAACTCTCGACCAATCACAAGGTGAGCCACTTGCATATTTGCACGGTGCGGGCAACATCATCCCTGGTTTAGAAAACGCTTTAGAAGGCAAAACTGTTGGTGAAAAATTCACTGTAAACGTTCCTGCTGCTGAAGGTTATGGTGAATACAACCCTGACCTCGTACAAGAAGTTCCAGCTCAAATGTTCCAAGGTGTAGACAACATCCAACCTGGTATGCAATTCCAGGCTCAAACTGATGATGGCGTTCAAATCGTGACTGTTAAAGCAGTTGAAGGCGACAACGTTGTTGTAGACGCTAACTTCCCACTTGCTGGCCAAGATTTAACTTTCGAAGTTGAAATCGTTGAAATTCGTGCAGCTTCTGCTGAAGAATTAGAACACGGTCACGTACACGGTGCTGGTGGTCATCACCACTAAGATCGCCCGCGATCATAAAAGGCAAAGTTTTGACTTTGCCTTTTTTATTGCCTTGAATTTTTTATCCCATTCAATTATCCGAGATCATTTCAGTGAGCCGGGCAACTTTTCAGCCATCTCTTTAGAACTGGCTAAGCTGTTTGAGGCGCTGCATATCGATAATCCTAATCTGGCTATAATTCCACTCTACAATGCGTTGCTGGATAAAATATTGTAGTTGCTTGTTTAAGGTTTGCCTGGACACATGCAGTAATTCGGCAAATTCCTGCTGGCTCATTTTAAATTGAATGGTTGATTTTTCCTGACCTACTGGTCTTGCCTGTTGACCCAAGGTTATTAAATGACGCGCAATTTTTTGCGTCATACTCGCAGTTTGCAGATAACGGGTTTTCTCCATCAAACCATACATCCGTTCACTCAGTAATTGAATGATCTGCCACATGGCTTGCGGCTGCTGTTGTAATTGTTCCAGAAAAACCTGACCTGAAATTACAGCCACTTCAACTACTTCTACGGCATAAAAATCAAAATTCAGCGGTTTTTGCTGTAAAAATGGCACCAGATTAAATACCGAATATATTTTCACATAATCACTGACTTTAAACTCCCCATCACTGAGCAGCCAGCCAATCTGCATCCGTCCGGACAACAGTACATAGATATCGTCCATTTTTTGCTGATAATGCAAGATCTGTTGCTGTGGTAAAAAACGCAGATATTTCACATGCTGCAATAAGGTTTGATGGGATTGTGCATTGAATGCAGAAAACACAGCATCCTGCCCAAAAATCTGCTGTAATTTTTCTGCGCGACTCAGCATACGAAATTGATGATCTCATTCAAAATAAAAAAACTAATATATAAATACTAGGTTTTTTATATGCTTAAACCAACCAACTTTTAGCGCTATGTATATCTCGAATTCAGATCACTACAAGTCCATACAGCCTAAATCAATGCATCTAACCATTAAGATGCTTTTTCTAAAATTTGACCATTTTCAAAGGTAAAATTGGAAATGTCCTGTTTCACCACTTTCTTCAGGTTCACACTTGGACGACCATCTACACCAACTGGAATATCTCCTTCAATGGTGACACGGCGCACGACTCGAAGGTCGTCACCATAATCATTAATCGCACGGTGCTGTGTGGCACGGTTATCCCAAATGGCAACATCACCGACACTCCAGCGCCAGCGCACGATGTTTTCTAAATTCACGGCGTAATCCTGGAATAAATCAAACAGGCGACGTGAATCCTGGCTGTTATAACCCACAAAACGTTTAAAGAAGTGACCCAATAACAGGGTCTTTTCCCCACTTTCCGGATGCACGCGCACCAATGGATGCTCTGTTTCATATTCGGTTGAATTGAATAGCGCACGATATTTTTCTACATCAATACGCGGGCTTGTGGTTACTTTAGAAGCATAGTCATTGCTATGCACTGCCCGTAAACTGTCTGCCAAAACTTTCAGTTCTTCTGGCAGATCGTTATAAGCTGCTGTGGTATTTGCCCAAACCGTATCACCCCCCTGCTGCAGGCGCAACTATACTGCGTAAAATGGAAGCTTTTGGATAATCTTCAATAAAGCTAATATCAGTATGCCAGGTATCTGCCCGCCCACCACGTGAATTCAGCTCAAGCACATGTGCTGTGCCACTTTTGACCGGAACGGTTGGATGATTCAAGGGCTTGCCCAATAAAGCGGCAAAGCCTTCCTGTTCATCATCAGTTAAATATTGTTGGTTTTTAAAGAAAATAGCTTTGTACTTGATTAGAGCATGGTTAATTTCATGGACCGTGTCTTGATCTAGAGTTGAAGACAATTTAACCCCTTCAATTTCCGCACCAATACGCCTGGTAATCGGTTTCACCCGAATATGTTGATATTGATAGTTCGGATCATAGGGTTTGGTTTGAGTTTGGCTCATGGCGATTCCTTATATTTCAATTTTTATTGCAACATTATGTTGTTGAAATACAGTCTGCCCTGAATAGGCCATAAACACTGTCAAAGCGTTGACAGTGATCAGCATAATACCTGCTGAAGTTTTGAACTTTCCTGATTTAGAATTTTGAGATTAGATTTCTCAACCCTGAAATTATTCAGACAATTAAAAAATACAAGCTATTAAAAAACATAAAAATGTCAAATTTTTAAAGCGATTTATTGATGATCAAGTCAAAACATTAAGAAAATAATCTGGGGAATAACATGCACCAGAGCTTTGTCGTTTCAGCATTGATGATGTGTTGTCTAGATAAAATCATTAAGCATTAATTATTTTATCTGTACATCAAAATAGCCCCTAAATGGGGGGCTATTTATTTGAAAAAGTTATAGATAATTGCCTTCACGTTCTGGCTGATACAACACTTTTTCAATTTTCACTTTCATTAAATGACCATCTGGCTGCGGCCATTCAATTTCCTGACCTTCAGCCAGTCCCAGAATTGCTGCACCGACTGGTGCAAGTACATTCACCTGCCCTTTCTCACCCAGAAAATCATGCGGGTAAACCAGGGTTATCGTAGTTGGTTCATTCGCAGGGGCAATGGTAATTGATACCCGTGCATTCATTGTCACCACATTTGTCGGCATATCCTGCGGGGCAACTACTTGAGCACGTGCAAGCTCATCTTCCAGATGCTGCATGGTTGGCGTCAGTTTAGACTGATGCTCAAGCATCGTTTCTAAACGTTCCAGATCTTGTTGTGAAATAATAATAGTGGGTTTAGCCATTTATCTGATTCCTTTGGACGAAAAATGTCATTACAGCAACAGCAAAATATTTATAGCTTTTATAGGGGAGATTTATTCTGTTATAGCAGAAATACCAGCTTTGAAAAATATGACTTTTAATATATATAAAAAAAGCCCCCTTGAGGGGGCTTTTCTCAAGTCAGAACTTATTTTGCGTAAACAGGGAATTTAGCGCATACAGTTTCAACTTTCGCTTTTACAGCATTAATTACAGCTTCGTCGCCTTTGCTGTCCAGGATGTCTGCGATCCAGCCAGCAAGTTCACGTACTTCAGTTTCACCGAAACCACGAGTTGTAACAGCTGGGGTACCGATACGGATACCAGAAGTCACGAATGGAGAACGCGGGTCGTTAGGTACAGAGTTTTTGTTCACAGTGATGTGAGCAGCACCTAACCAAGCGTCAGCGTCTTTACCAGTGATGTCTTGCTTGATTAAAGACAACAAGAACAAGTGGTTTTTAGTACCGCCAGAAACTACGTCATAACCACGAGCGATTAATACTTCAGCCATTGCTTGAGCGTTTTTAACCACTTGTTGTTGGTAAGTTTTGTATTCAGGTGCCATGGCTTCTTTAAAGCAGATTGCTTTAGCAGCTACAGCGTGAACCAATGGACCACCCTGGTTACCCGGGAATACAGCTGACTGTAATTTTTTCTCGATTTCTTCGTTTGCTTTAGCAAGGATTAAACCTGAACGCGGGCCACGAAGAGTTTTATGCGTAGTCGTAGTCGTTACGTCAGCAATTTGCACTGGGCTTGGATAAACACCAGCAGCAACCAGACCAGCTACGTGAGCCATGTCTACAAAAAGGTAAGCGCCAACTTTGTCCGCGATGTCACGGAAACGCTGCCAGTCTACAACTTGGCTATAAGCAGAGAAACCAGCCACGATCATACGTGGTTTGTGTTCTACAGCTAAACGTTCAACTTCTTCGTAATCGATTTCGCCAGTTTCCGGGTTTAAACCGTATTGAACTGCGTTATAAGTTTTACCAGAGAAGCTTACTTTAGCACCGTGAGTCAAGTGACCACCGTGAGCCAGGCTCATACCCAAAACAGTGTCGCCCGGGTTAAGAAGGGCTAAGTAAACAGCTGAGTTTGCTTGAGAACCAGCATGCGGTTGAACGTTAGCATAATCAGCACCAAAAAGTTCTTTAGCACGGTCAATTGCCAATTGTTCAATAACGTCTACATATTCACAACCGCCATAATAGCGTTTGCCTGGGTAGCCTTCTGCATATTTGTTAGTGAGTTTTGATCCTTGCGCTTCCATTACTGCTGGTGAGCAATAGTTTTCAGAAGCAATCAACTCGATGTGCGCTTCTTGGCGAGCATCTTCATTGGCGATTGCCTGAGCGATTTCTGGATCAAATTCAGCAATAGAGATATTGGCAAACATTAGCGAGGTCCTATTAAATTAGGGCTTTTAAGCCGTGCTAAGATTGGCGCGTATTGTAGCATGAAGTTTATAAATATTGAGAATGAACTTTACTCAGTTTTAAATAAAAAATGCTCATCTTCGTCAGAAACATGAGCATTTTATTGAAACCAAGTTATTGAATTGGCATCAGAGATTTTACATCTGCAATAATATTAGGAATATTTAAAGCATAGACCGTTCCATGATCCCATTTCGTTGCAGCTGATTCATCAGTCAAATAACGGATATTAGTGTTTTGTTGTATCGCTGAAGAATAAAGCACATCAGTCACTTGTTTAGTAACAGTAGGGTCCAGTGATCCCTGATAAATAATCACTGGCGTTGAGACTTTAACCTGAAGTGGCTGCGAATCTTTTTCCAAAAAGGTTTTAACTACAGGAATACCCATAAAATTCATTTGAGTACGCGGGTAATTATTTATATTGACTGAACCCTCTGTTGCCACGTAATCATCCATCCCTTTAACAAATTCCTGCTCTAACAGATCATAGCAATCAATTTCTGCATTTTTAGCAATATTATCCGTAGGAGACTTAAAAACCTGACTATATTTCAAATCAGGATGAGGATTGCGCAGTCCTGCTGTAATCAATGCAGTAAATGCATCCAAAGATGACAACGTTTTAATTTTTTTATTCAGGTCGGTTTCTTTTCCTGCAGCACTTTCCCCTGCTGTCAAAATAAGCGCAAGGTTAGAAGCTGGAGCGAGGGCCACTGTTCCTTTATAGACCAAGTTAGAGGCGCGTGAAGCATATTGGGCCGCACCTAAGGCAGCTTGTCCACCTTGTGAATGTCCTACTGCCATCCATTCGTTGGATGCTTTTGTCCCCAAATAATGGCGCGCAGCGACAACCGCATCCGTAATAGAATAGGCCTCGCTTTTTACATTCAAGAAAGGATGAAGCTCATTACCATTTGGTTCTCCCAAACCTTCATAATCAGGAGCAACTACCACATAACCCGCAGTTAAAAGTTGAGCAATCATTGCTTGAATATAGATATTCAATGCATTTCGACTAGGTGCACATTGATCTGCCACACCAGTCGTACCATGCGCCCAGACCACAATTGGCCAGCCTTTTGCAGGTGCCGCTGTTTTCGGTGTAAAGACCAATGAAGTCGCTTGAACTTGCTTAGCGTTCACCCCCAACATTTTATAGGTCATCACCACGCTTTCACCCGCCACACTAGTCATATTTGTTTCAGTATAAGGTGTAGGAGTAGAAACGACCGGGTTCTGAATATCATTGACCGGAATTCCATTATTTGGACTATTGAAGACCGAATCACCATCTCCACTTCCACACGCTGTTAAAAGGATCACCGAACTACTGATAAACATCGTTAATAATGTTTTTTTCATTTTTGCATTTCCTTATATCTTTTTATTTTGATGATTTAAGTAATTATGAATACAAACTATTACCTTTATTTAATATTTGAACAATGCGATTTAACATCAAATAAAAAATTTAAAAAGAGACCGAGTTCTTATTAATACAAATTAATGATTTTTATAAATTTTATTTTTTTACTTTTACAAATATCAAACACTATTAATTTAACAAAATATGTCTGCTTTTATTTGTCTGATTGTAGACTTGTTTGGGGTCGACTGTAGAAGTTTAAAAAGAAAAATACTAAACAAATATGCTGACCGATAACCAATCAATAAAATGACTTCGCAAAAGCCATCACCTCACTTTTAGCGACCCGATTGGCAAATTCAATTCATTAAACACCAATCAAAGGATATATTCAGGCTTTCTCAAATACCCCTTGATCAAGCCGGTTATCCTGCTATTCATCTAAAGCATGTATTTCAAGTGATGTTTTCGAAGCAGCGCATTTAACCAACAGTCCAGTACACAAATCAGCATGAACAGGGAAAAGAGCCTATTTTCAGTTTGTATCGGCATATTTGAAAATGTTAAATTGACTCAAACAATCACAACGGTTATGGATCTGTCATGCAAGCAATTATTCTCGATACCGAAACCCATACTTTAAATGGACAGCCAATTGAGATTGCTTATGCACCGATCCAAATCCATGACAGCAAACTTTCCTTAAACAAAAATGAAATTTTCGACCAGCTCTATAGTGTCGATGAACCGATTTCATATGCAGCCATGGCCGTGCATCATATTCTGGAATCCGAGCTGGTGGGTCAGCCTCACTATACGACTTTCAGCCTTCCACAGGAAACCACTTACATTATTGGTCACAATATTGATTATGATATTCGTGCCATTGAGAAATGCGGTGTAGATACCAGCAATATCAAAGCAATTTGTACCCTTGCCCTGGCACGTTTAGTCTGGCCAGATGCTGAAGCGCACAATATTTCTGCCCTTATTTATATGATCAGCAAAGGCAGTGAAAAAGCCCGTGAAATGATTAAAAAAGCACATCGTGCCGATATGGATATTATCTTAACCGCCAATATTTTAATGCATGAAATCCATCATTTAAACATTCAAAATATTGAAGAGCTTTATCTGGCATCGGAAGACGCGCGTATTCCTCGAACCATTAATTTTGGCAAGCATCGAGGCACAGCAATAGCAGATTTACCTGCAGACTATATGCAATGGCTGCTGCGTCAGGAAGATCTGGACCCTTATTTGCGCAAGGCTCTAGAGAAAACCAGTATTGTTACCCTGTAATATAATGATTTGTAATATTATTTAATATTCCTGTCATGATTCCCCCCTACAATCAGCTTTAATTTATTGCAACGTAAATTAAAGCATGACTCAATTTCATAAAACTGATTTAGGCATTGAAAGTTTAAAACAGCGTTCAATGAATCTGAATGCTCGTCAGCGCAGACTGTTACTATTGATTGGCACCGATGATTTTGATCTGCTTTCTGAACAATTCAGGCATCGTATCGCGCCACCCGAATTACTCGAACAGTTGCTGGAAATGGGACTGATCAGCCGTGCGGCTAACCCGTCCATTCAAACACCCCTGACATCCGACAACCTAGATACAGAAATTAAAACCAGCCCTGCGCTGCACAGCACTCAACTTAAGGATCACTCTGCCGAAGATATCTTTGTTCCCAGCATTTCCCCATCTTCAATCACGGATGAAAAAGCTGAGCAGGCATCCTGTCAAAATGAAGTTCAAACAACGCTAGAAATCCTGGATTTTGAACAGGTCAAGCAATTCATGGCTGAACTGCTGCAACGTCATTGCGGTTTAATGGCAAAACAACTGATTAGCCGTATTCTGTCTGCTGACGATTTACGCAGTTTAAAACAGTGCCAGATGCAATGGATTACCACCTTACAGGAAAGCCGCATCACTCCACAGGAATTAAACCGCTACCTCAATCAGATCAATTTTTCTCTACAGAAGCTTCCAAGCTGATCAAGCTTAAGAGCTTTTTTATGTTTCATTATTTATTTGAGGTCTTAGCCATCTAAGACATATTTATTTTTATACTTATAAAACAATAAGATTCTATTTATTACACAATAACTAGATTAAACAAGAACCCATGGCGTGATTCTAAATACGACCTTAGCTGAATGGTAAAGTATTGCTAAAAACCGCATATATTAACTATTTCAGGGGAATTCACGATGACATCCTTACATTATTTAGAATTTCATCCGGCAGACCATCCCGTATACTTAAAAAAAATAGGTAATTGGGTAATAACATTTTTGAGTCCTAGAGAAGATCTGACCCATATCCAACTTGCGATTACCAGTGTGTTGCCGCGCCAAGTCAGTGAAAACCTGCAACCTGTTCGAATCATTATTAATCAAACAGAAATTGAAAATCGCTGGTTAATCCAGCAAATCATCTGTTATAACAGTGCTCAAGGTAAGGATGAAATATTCAGTTGTAGTGATGCGATTGGAATCAAAGTTATTGAAAACCTGATAGAAGAGTTTAATAAATATGACGTCGAACTTAGTTTGATTTAAATATTGCTCTGTAACTCCATG
Source organism: Acinetobacter sp. SA01 (assembly GCF_011319235.1). Classification (NCBI taxonomy): domain Bacteria; kingdom Pseudomonadati; phylum Pseudomonadota; class Gammaproteobacteria; order Moraxellales; family Moraxellaceae; genus Acinetobacter; species Acinetobacter sp. SA01. The sequence goes on along the minus strand of NZ_WXXM01000009.1, from coordinate 95,815 downwards.
TATTGATTATTTTTTAATCATTTTTTTACTTTTTATAAAAACTCACCTTTAATAGTGAGTTTTTATCATACTTTCATTATTCAATAATACGGTAAATACTCGTGGAAATACGGCTTTCAAAAAGCAGTTCAATACTTGGACGAATAATTTCACCTTTGACCACGATATGTTCGATCTTTTGAAATAATGAGAGTTTATGCAAAGCTGAATTTTCCGGAATTGTCTGTAATAATGCCTGTACTGCATGAATATTGCTAAATTGGTCTTTAACCTTTATCTCTATTAATTGGCTCATATTATTCCCTGCCCTCTTTATTTAACTAAACTTTTTATAGCATAAATTTTATTTATTCATAATTTAGAGATGTTAGATTTTTTGGCAATGTAATTTTTTATAAACAAATAGATGATATTTCTCTTAAACATGTTATTTAGAAAACGCTTAGTTTTTATAATAAATCACCTCGATCAATTTCTTCAATCATCTAAAATAAATTCTAGAATATTGGTTCATTGGAAATTTTTTTAGCCCTAAAAATAAGAAAGCCCGCATTACTGCGGGCTTTTATGTTGGAAGGCTAGTGCTGATTTTTTGCTTCAACCCGAAGGTTGCAAGCTCAACAAGCTGTCATTGATCCGTCCAACCACTTTGTAGCGTCTCTCGACCTACTGTATTTTTAATATAAAACTCGAAAATGAAATAGGCAACCCTGCTCAACATTTATACACAACAATTCAAAGAAACTATTATTGTATATTTTATAAATGCGTGGATAATAAATGCTGTTTTCATATTAGTTCGTATCTAATAGTTTATCTCTGCTATTTTTAGCCCAATGATAGTAAATACACTCACGGCAACGAATTCTGTACCCAATATTGCCTGACAAGCTTTTCCATCTGTTGAAAAAATGCCTGCTGTTTTATCTGCAATACGGATTCTGGGAATCACAATGACGTCTTGTCCTTTAGAATATCCCGGATGTCCAAGCACAATAGTAAAGTCTGTAGAATCAATAAATATAAAATTTCCGGCTTTTCACTTTTAAAATTTCATCTAAATTTTCCCCATATTTCTTAGATTTGATTGGTCAAATTCATACAAAAATGGGTTAAATCATTCTGCATAAAGTACATACCAATACAGTCTACTATTTTGTGAAATTATTTTTTGTTTTCAGCACGATTCGTCCCTGTTTCAGCAAGTCAAATTTCAGTCTGGCTGTTCAATGATTCTTAATGGCTCAATGCCAAGTTATCTGAGTCATAGTAAGACAACTGCGTCTCAGACAATCATTCTAGCTATTGCAAAAATACAGAAGCCTATATTCCATGGGCTTTTTCATCATACTGAAGATTGAATATGTTTCAACGCAGTCCTTTAAAAAGGAAAAAACATCCAATGATAAACAGCAATATGGCAAAACATTTTTTCAGCATTTGTGGTGATAATGCATGTGCTGCTTTTGCACCAAATTTTGCTGTAAAGAAACTCATCAGGCTAATGCCTAAAAAGGCATAAATATGTACAAAGCCAATACTATTGGGCACAGCGGCGTGGGCATTCATACCAAAAATCATAAATCCCAAAGCACCAGCAATCGCAATGGGTAAACCACATGCAGCTGAGGTTCCAACCGCTTTTTGCATGACTACACCATAATGATTCAAATAAGGTACAGTTAAGCTGCCACCACCGATACCGAAAATTGCAGAAGCTACACCAATCCCAGCGCCTGCACCTACTTGTTTAGGAGATGAAGGCAGTACTTTATGAGTATCTACCACTTTTCTAGCACCGCTAAACATGGTGTAAGCCACCCAAAGCAAAAATACGCCAACAATCAGCTGAAGATGAATTCCAGAAAGTAATCCTGCAATTCCGGCCCCGACAAAGCCTCCTATCACCATTCCTGGTGCTAGATTTTTAAATACAGGCCATATGACTGCACCATTTTTATGGTGAGCCATCAATGAGCTGATCGAGGTGACAACAATGGTTGCCAAAGAAGTGCCTAAGGCCAAATGCATAATGACGTCAGGACGATAGTCCATTTGGGTAAAGACAATAAATAAGAGCGGGACAATGATTGTTCCACCACCCACACCAAAGAGCCCTGCTGCAAATCCGGCAAGCGCCCCAATGGCTAAAAAAATAATAAGTTCCACGATATGCTGACTTTTAAAGAATGGAGTATTGAAGCAATGGACGGTTAAGCCGTTTCTAATTGACCGACTTGATGATAAGCACGGTTAAAATAGACCAGGCTTTCCTCTTGCTGACTTTGTTTAATCGCTAAGACTCGACATAAGAAAATGCTGTGTGTGCCGACGTTTTGAATATCTTCAATCTGACAATCAAAACTCACCAAAGCATCTTCTAACACAGGTGATCCTGTTTCGAGTGTGGTCCAATCACCAAATTTGAAGCGATCTTCAGAATTGAATTTGCTTGAGGCAAATGCATTAGAGATGTGTTCATGCTGTGTGCTGAGCACATTGACTGATAGCACTTTATTTTCAATAAAATGTGCATGTGAGCGAGAGGATTGATTCATACAGACCAGCAATGAGGGCGGTGTATCAGTCACACTGCATACGGCTGATGCAGTAAAACCATGCATCCCTGCCGTACCTTGTGTTGTGATTACATTTACAGCAGTGGTTAACAAGGACATTGTATTTCTAAAGTCAGTTGCTTCAATCATCTCTTCTATCTCAAATGTATTTATGACGTACCTAGACTCAAGTAGGGCAAATGCTCTATGGATCATTCGCCCTGCTCTGATTTAGCCACACTTCGTGTTAAGCACCAAGCTCTTGACGAACAATCGCAGCACCTGCGCTTAATGCTTCAAGTTTGCCGCGAGCGACTTGACGAGATAATGGCGTCATGCCACAGTTGGTTGAAGGATACAGCTTGTCTGCATCAACAAATTGCAATGCTTTCCGCAAGGTCTCTGCTACTTGTTCTGGGGTTTCAATGATATTGGTTGCCACATCAATCGCACCGACCATCACTTTTTTGCCACGAATCAGTTCAATGAGATCCATCGGCACACGTGAGTTTTGGCATTCAAGTGATACGATATCAATTTTAGACTGTTGTAATTTAGGAAAAATTTCTTCATATTGACGCCATTCTGAACCTAAAGTCTTTTTCCAATCGGTATTGGCTTTAATGCCGTAACCGTAGCAAATGTGTACCGCAGTTTCACATTGCAAACCTTCAAGTGCACGCTCCAAAGTTGCAATGCCCCAATCATTCACTTCATCAAAGAACACATTAAAAGCAGGTTCATCAAACTGAATGATATCGACACCTGCAGCTTCTAATTCCAAAGCTTCTTGATTAAGAATCTTGGCAAATTCCCAAGCCAGTTTTTCACGGCTTTTATAATGCCCATCATACAGCGTATCAATCATGGTCATTGGACCAGGTAACGCCCATTTAATCGGCTGATGGGTTTGACTGCGCAAAAACTTTGCATCTTCCACAAACACCGGTTTTTTACGTGATACTGCACCCACCACTGAAGGTACGCTTGCATCATAACGATTACGGATTCGAACCGTTTCACGTTTCTCAAAATCGACACCTTCAAGATGTTCAATAAACGTGGTCACAAAGTGCTGGCGGGTTTGTTCACCATCGCTGACAATATCAATGCCTGCTTGCAATTGTTCATGCAACGACAAACTTAAAGCATCTCGCTTTGCTTCAAGCAGTTGTTCACCTTCCAGTTTCCAGGGTGACCAAAGTTTTTCAGGTTCTGCCAGCCAAGAGGGTTTCGGTAAGCTGCCCGCTGTTGAAGTCGGTAATAAAATTTTCATAATCAGTAATCATCTATATTGAATAAATTAAGCAGCTTGGCTTTCAACGGCATAGCTTGCAGCCCATTGCTCAAGAATGTCTTTGTAAGGCTTGATGAAGTTTTCTTCAGTCCATTGACCTTGTTTGACTGCCAGTTGGCCGCGCTCAACACGGTCATAAACAATTTGCGTCAATGAATAATCCTGATAGTTCAAACTTGGCTGATAGACTAAACCTGCGTTCGAGTTGGCATTGTAAATTTCAGGACGGTAAATCTTTTGGAAAGTTTCCATGGTGCTAATCGCACTGATGAGCTCAAAATCGGTGTAGTCACGCAGTAAATCACCGCTAAAGTAGAATGCCAAAGGTGCAACTGCATGAGCAGGCATGAAATAACGCACTCGCAAGCCCATTTTTTTGAAATAGTCATCTGTGCGTGAATATTCATCATTTTTATATTCCCCCCCTAATACAGGATGCACATTCGCAGTACGGTAATAGGTTTTTGTTGTTGAAACACTGAGGCAAATCACAGGCTGTTTCTTAAACTCTGCTTTAAAGACCTCTGAATTGACTAAGTGTTGATAAAGCTTGCCATGCAAATCACCAAAGTTCTCTGGCTTCTCATCTGTTTTACAGCCCAATGCCGGTAATACAACGCTAAAGTCATAATCACGTACATAAGATGAAAAACTGTTACCAATCATGCCTTCAATACGTTCATGGGTTTTATGGTCGGTAATCGTACTTTTCAGCATTTCAATGAATGGAAAACTCTTGCCGTTGCCTTCAACGTCTAGTTCTGCAGAGATGATATCGATTTCAAGTGAATAGCGATCTCCTTTCGGATTATCAATAGCTGCCAAGCTATTAAACCGTTTATTGATCATCACTAAAGTTCTGCACAGATTTTCCTGACGGCTTTCACCGCGTGCTAAATTGGCAAAATTCGTAGTCAGACGTGTGCTGTCTGCTGGCTGATAGTTTTCGTCAAAACGAATGCGTTTAATTGAACATGCAAACTCTTTACTCATGGTGATCCGCTACCCTAATTTTTGAGATAAAACCAAAATTTCTGAATGGAATAATTTATACGCGAATGATTAAATGAATAAAAATGATTTAGTCTAATCAAAAGATGAGTAAAATTCATTTTTATATATTCTTTGCCCGTCTTTAGTTTGATGAGGATGAACCTGCTCTACTTTGTCCTTTAAAAAATTGAGTATTCTTAATCTAATAAATCTATAGATAATAAATACTTGTTTATTTTTATTATTAAATTTTTGAGTAAAATGCTGAATGAGATGCAGAAAATGTCCAAACCCAAATATGATATAAAAATATACATTCGAAGCTTTATGTGAATTTATCTCATCTTAAAATTAGAAAATATCAAGATATTCACTTTTCCTAATTCTATCTAAATAGCTTGATATCAGGGTTAGATACTCACCCTATCGCTATATCAAACAAACTTGGATATCAAAAACTGACTCTCGCAAAAAGTTATGAACAAGATGCAACACCATTAATTTCAAAGCTTAAACAGTTAACTATCGAATATTAGGCTGATTAAGTCGTTTTCATCATCGAAAATTTTGGTTCAGTGAGTAAGTTCATAAAACTTATGAAGTGGGCTTTAGCTGAACATGTGTTAAATCGTATATCCAAGACTGTGACCTATACAGTTCAACTCTTGTTCAAGAAAAAATAGCCTGTCTCAGGTGAACTTGCACTTGCCAGGTATTTACGTGGCATACGGCCTGCAAGGAATGCTTCGCGACCCGCTTCAACTGCTTTTTTCATCGCAGATGCCATGAGTACAGGATTTTTTGCTGCAGCAATGGCCGTATTCATCAGTACGCCATCACAACCGAGCTCCATAGCAATAGCAGCATCACTGGCAGTACCTACACCCGCATCAACCAATACCGGAACTTTGGCATTTTCTTTAATAATTGAAAGTGTATGGGGATTCAAAATCCCTAAACCGGAACCAATAAGACTACCCAAAGGCATAATGGCAACACAGCCCATACTTTCTAATTCTTGAGCCACAATAGGATCATCTGAGGTATACACCATAATTTCAAAACCCTCATCAATTAAGGTACGTGCGGCTTTGAGTGTCTCTGTGACATTAGGGTAAAGCGTTTTCTCATCACCCAGAACTTCCAGTTTAACTAAATTATGGCCTTCAAGAAGTTCACGCGCTAACATACAGGTACGTATAGCACTCTGTGCATCAAAACAGCCTGCTGTATTCGGTAAAATTGTATATTTTTCTGAAGGAAGAATCGTCAATAAATTAGGCTGGTCAGCATGTTGACCAATATTGACACGGCGAATAGCAACCGTAACAATTTGTGCACCACTGGCTTGAATAGCTAAATCTGTTTCTTTTAGATCCTGATATTTTCCTGTGCCTACCAATAAGCGCGATTCAAATGTTCTTGAACCAATCACCAGCGTGTCGTCTTTCATGTAAACCTCATTATCTGCCATCTATGGCATCTATAATTTCAATAAAATCAATATCTATCAGTAAATGTACTGAGACATAGCACAACCCTTATCCTCAAAATGTACTATTCTGGGCTGCATTATTTAAAAAGATCTGTACAGTTTTCTGTCCATAGCTCTTCTGGTCTCGTCTATTTAGAATCATGTTGTTTTAAAAGACAAACTGGAAATTGATCGCCTCAACAGAGATAAATAGGCTACAACCTGTAGGTTGAAATTAGCGATATACCATACCGCCATCAGTTAAAATAGATTGTCCCGTGATGTAATCCGAATCTTCACTGGCTAAAAATGCAACCAGGGCAGCCACATCTTCTGGCGTTTGTGCACGACCTAAAGCAATTCCTTCAACATATTTCTTATAGGTTTCACCAATCGGTGCAGCGGTTATCTCAGAAAATCGCTTGTCGATCTCAATCCACATGTCTGTACCCACAACACCCGGACAATAGGCATTTACCGTAATGCCCTGGCTAGCATATTCTTTTGCTGCCGATTGCGTTAAGACACGTACCGCAAACCTAGTCGCGGAATATACTCCCAGTAAAGCGAAACCTTCATGCCCGGCAATAAAATCGGCATTAATGATTTTGCCTTTTTGCTTGCGTTGAAGAAATTTCTTGGGTAATTTGTTCCAGCTGACTGATATCTGCGACAAAAACTGCCGCTTTTACCCCCAATGCTTCAACTTCAGCCTGTGCCTGTTTCAGTTTGTTTTCTGACAAGTCCACCAAAGCCAAATGTACACCTTCTTGCGCCAAACGCAGGGCAATACCGCGGCCAATACCCTGTGCGGCACCTGTGACTAAAGCGACTTTATTGCTTAAACCTGTTGGCATAATACATTCCTTTTGCATTGCAGTTGATTTGCGTCAAACCCATCACTGCTTATTCATTTTCTTGTGCTTTTTAAGCCATAGCTGGTTTGACGCGCTTTCATCTTCCTTTGTAAATTGGCTACGGATGAACAATAATTTTTACTGCAGATTCATTGTTGTGAATCAGGGTTTCAAAACCTTCCGAAACCAAGTCATCCAGTGAGATACGCTGGGTAATAAACGGCGCTAAATTGATTTTGCCTTGTTCCACTAATTTAATGGTTTCATGATGATCATTCACATAGGCAATTGTGCCGCGGATATCCAGCTCTTTCATGACCACACTATGCACATTGACTGTGGCAGGATGGCTCCAGATGGAAACAATCACCAGCACGCCTGTTGGCTTGATTGCCGTGACCAAGGTATCCAGCACTTTATTGGCACTGCTGCATTCAAAGGCCACATCGACACCGCGCTCAGCAGTAATTTTCATGACTTCTGCAACCACATCCACTTCCGAAGGATCAAGTACATAATCGGCAACCCCGGCTTCTTTGGCTTTTTCCTTCCGCTTGGCGCTCAGTTCGGTAATGATCACCGTTAAGCCTTTGGCCTTTAAAATGGCAGAGAGCAACAAACCGATGGGGCCTGCACCGCCGACCAAAGCAATATCCCCGGCTTTTGCGCCACTGCGGACATAAGCATGGTGTCCGACCGATAACGGTTCAATCAAGGCGGCCTGATCCAGTGGAATATCATTGGAAATCGGGTGCACCCAGCGACGCTGTACCGCAATTTTTTCGGCCAAGCCACCACCGCGCCCGCCTAAGCCAATAAAGTTCATATTTTTTGACAGATGATAATGATCTTCTGGTCCGGTCGGCACATCATCGGCAATAATATACGGCTCAACCACCACATGCTGGCCAACCTGTATATCCTCTACGCCTTCACCTACGGCATAGACCACACCAGAAAATTCATGCCCCATGGTAATAGGTGCCGATTCACCGGAAATCGGATGAGGATGCCCGCACGGTGGAATAAAAATCGGGCCTTCCATAAATTCATGTAAATCTGTTCCACAAATCCCGCACCAAGCCACTTGAATACCCACGGTGCCGGCCGTCACTTGCGGTTCAGGAATCTCTTCAATGCGAATATCGCCTCGATCATAAAAACGTGCTGCTTTCATAGATGTTCCCCATATGTTTTGTATAAAACGATGCTGATTAAAGTGCCGCAAACCGGCTTATTCAGTGTATTAAAGCCAAGATTCATCAGGTTCTGGCTAGACTGGGCACTGAATAAACCTGTTTTTTAAATATGAATCGCACGCTGCATGGCAGATAAAATAGATTCATGCATCGCTTCAGATAATGTTGGATGCGGAAAAATCACCTGAGCCAAGCTTTCATCGCTAGCTTCAAGAGATTTGGCAATTGCAAAACCTTGAATATGTTCGGTAACTTCATGACCCACCATATGCGCACCCAGTAATTCACCGGTTTCACTATGGATGATGGTTTTTACAAATCCAGCACTGGCGCCTAGAGCCAAGGCTTTGCCATTGGCCTGAAATGGAAACTTGCCAATATTGACCGGATAACCGGCGGCCTTGGCTTTTTGTTCGGTTAATCCAATACTGGCCACTTGTGGATGAGTAAAAATGCAACCCGGAATTTGGCTACGATCCAGCGCATGGACATTTGCTACGCCCGCAATTTTTTCCACACACAAAATGGCTTCATGGCTGGCTTTATGGGCCAAGCAAGGCGCACCGGCAACATCACCAATGGCATACACGCCCACCACATTGGTTTTGCACCACTGATCAGTTTTAATAAAGCCCTTGTCCAGTTCAATGCCCAGACGGTCTAAACCCAGCTCTGACGAGTTCGGCCGCACACCAATGGCAGAAAGCACCTTGTCGAAAGTTAAACTTTGTACCCCAGCCGGTATTTCAATTTGGCAAAGGACTTGTCCATTCTGAATATCTAAATGCTGTACCGAAGCCTCGGTCAGAATTTTCATCCCACGCTGTTCAAACTGCTTTTGCACATACTGTGCTACTTCGGCATCTTCTGTAGGCAGAATCTGCTTGGCAATATCCAGCAAGGTAACTTGACAGCCCAAGTCCTGATACAAACTGGCAAATTCACTACCAATTGCCCCTGAACCGATCACCAGCAACGATTTTGGCAGTTGTTCAGGTATCAGTGCTTCCTTGTAGCTCCAGATATATTTCCCATCGACCGGCACTTGAGGCAAAGTGGCTGCATGTGCTCCAGTTGCGACAATAATATGCGGTGCAGAAAGCTGCTGCTTGTTCCCATCCGCATCGGTCAGTTCTAATTTTTCTTTCGCAATAAACTTGGCCTTGGCATTAAAAACCGTAATTTGGTTTTTCTTCAGCAGCTGGCCAATACCTTGTACCAGCTGGCTGGAAACTTGCCGGCTATGTTTCACCAGCTGGGTAATATCGAAGTCTACAGCGCCCACACTAAAACCAAACTGCTGACTATGCTTAAACTGCTGCGCAAGTTCTGCACCGTGCAGTAATGCCTTGGTGGGAATACATCCCCAGTTCAGGCAAATACCGCCCAGATGATTGGCCTCGACCACGGCCGTTTTTAGTCCAAGCTGGGCTGCGCGGATGGCAGCCACATAGCCGCCCGGCCCTGCACCAATGACGATCAAATCAAATTGAATGTCTGACATGCTTATTCTCCTACACCAAAATCAATGCAGGGTTTTCAACAAACTGTTTCAAAGCTGCTAAAAATTTCGCACCGAGTGCCCCGTCAATCACCCGGTGGTCACACGACAAGGTGGCTGTAACCATCTGACGAATTACGATATTGCCGTCTTCAACCACTGCGCGCTGCTCAGATGCGCCCAGGGCCAGGATAGCGCCCTGCGGCGGATTGATAATGGCATCAAACTGCTTTACCCCCAGCATGCCCAAGTTTGAAATACTGAAACTGCCCCCTTGAAACTCATCTGGCGCAAGCTTTCCTGTTTTGGCGCGTGTCGCCAAATCTCGAACCTCGGCAGAAATTTCAGCCAGAGATTTCTGGTTGGCAGCTTTGACAATCGGTGTGATCAAGCCATTTTCAATAGCAACAGCCACAGCAATATCTGCATTTTGAAATTGTAAAATCTGCTGATTTTCTTCATCAAACTGCACATTGACTTGCGGTACTTTCATCAAGGCTGCCGCCGCAGCTTTAATCAGCATGTCATTTACCGACAGCTTGAGCTGTGGAACCGTGGCATTAATTTGACCGCGCAAGGACTGAATGGCATCGACATTTAAATCGGCCATCAACCGGAAATGCGGCGCATTTCGTTTGGCAGACTGTAAACGTGAGGCAATTGCCTTGCGCATACCATTCATGGCAATGGCCGTTACCGCAGCAGCTGGTGGTTGTGCAGACTCACACGGCGTATGACTTAGATTTGGATTGTCACGGGCATAAACAGCTTCGACATCTTCCTTGCAAATACGGCCGCGTGAACCGGAAGCACGGCAATCATGCAAATTGATGTCCCACTGTTTGGCCAGACGGCGTGCAACTGGCGTTGCCGCAATCTGACTGTCATCTGCAGTTGATTTGACCACTTTAGTACTAGCCTGATGACGGATATCCGGCCACTGCCCACCTGCTGCGATAACAGCAGCTTGAATATCACTGACACTGATGCGACCTGCACGTCCAGATCCAGTAATTTTTGCCAAATTGACTTGATGCTTTTCTGCCAGCTTTAAAGCATGTGGGGTCGCAAAAATATCATCTACGGATTGATATCCTTGCAGCGTAGCAGGAATCGAATAGCCGCCTTGCACAGCTGGCTTTGAGGCTTTCGAAGCACTATTTTGCACAGATACAGTTTGCGCTCTGGTTTCAGCCTGAACCGGCGCAGTTTTTTCTGCAACGGTTCCGACTATTTGGGTTTCATTTTTTGACTCGCCCGCAGTTACAGATGTACCGCCCAAAGACTGAACAAAGGCTTCAATTTCAGCATCGGTAATCTGGGGTTCAGCACAGACAGCAATAAGACCACCAACGATTAAGGTATCGCCATTCTTGGCCAGAATTTTACGCAATGTGCCTTCAAAGGGCGCTTCCAGCACATTGACGATTTTTGTGGTTTCAATCTCACAAATTTCTTGCCCCTTGCTAAAATGTTCACCCTCTTGAATCAGCCACTGGGCAATGGTGCCCTCTTCCATGGACAAACCCCATTTTGGGATTTCTAAGGTTTTAATTTCGCTCATCCTAAGCCTCCAACGTTTTACGTACAGCTTGTTCAATACGCTCTACACTTGGTAACCACTCTTTTTCCAATACAGGAGAAAAAGGGACAGGTGAATGTGGAGGCGTCACCAATTCAATCGGTGCTTTCAGGTAGTGAAAACCTTTTTGTGCAATCAGTGCTGCCACATCGTGAGCAAAACCGCAACGGGCCGCCGACTCATCAACAATCACCACGCGGCCTGTAGAAGCCACCGACTCTAAAATCCCGTCTTCATCTAAAGGCGAGATAGTTCGAGGGTCGACCACTTCAACCGAAATGCCTTCTTTGGCCAGCTTATCAGCAACTTCATTGGCACGGTGTACCATCAGGCTTAAAGCAATGATGGTGATATCTGTCCCTTCACGGGTATAGTTCGCCACGCCAAAGGGAATGGTATAGGACTCATCAGGGACTTCACCTTTAATGTCATAGAGCAATTTATGTTCACAGAACACCACCGGATCATCATCACGAATGGCTTGAATGAGCAAACCTTTGACATCATAGGCACTGGATGGCACCACCACTTTCAGGCCGGGAACCGAGGCAAAGACGTTATAAGGAGACTGCGAATGCTGGGCTGCTGCTGAAAACCCGGCACCAATCATGCCGCGCACCACCATCGGTGCTTTGGCCTTGCCGCCGAACATATAGCGGAATTTGGCAGCCTGGTTATACAGCATGTCATAACACACGCCATAGAAATCCATAAACATCAAGTCGGCCACAGGACGCAAGCCCGTGGCGGCAGCCCCGGCGGCCATGCCAATAATCGCAGATTCAGTAATCGGGGTGTCGATGACACGCTCTGAACCAAACTCCGTCCATAAGCCCTTTGTTACACCGAGTACACCACCAAAACCTTCCAATTTATTGTCATCGGTATTTTTCCCGCCATGACCGCCACGCACATCTTCACCCACCACAATGACCGAAGGATCACGGCGCATTTCTGATTCAATCGCTTCTTTAATCGCGTTTCGATAACTTTTATTTGGCATTGCTTTACTATTCCTTTAGTAAGAGACATAAACATCGGTAAGAAGTTGGGAAACTTCTGGATATTTCGCTGCGCGGGCTTTGGCTACCGCATCATCAACATTGGCTTTTGATTGCACATCAATCGCATCCAGTTTGGCTTCATCAATTTGACCTTTGACTTTCTCACGGAAAATTTTCAAGGGATCCTTATGCTCTTTCACATAATCCAGTTCTTCTTTGGAACGGATTAGACCTGGATCACCTTCAAAATGCCCATAAAAACGGTTGGTCACGGTTTCAATCACGCTTGGCCCTTCACCGCGGCGCGCGCGTTGAATGGCTTTTTGGGCCACTTCATAAACCGCAAAGAAATCCGTCCCGTCTACTTTCTCAGCAGGCAAACCAAAGCCTGCGGCACGCCCTGCGATATCCTTACTTCCCACGGCATAATCATGTGCCGTACCTTCACCAAATCCATTGTTTTCAAAAACAAAAATGACAGGAAGTTTTAAAACCACGGCCATATTGATGGCTTCAAAGGTTAAGCCCTGATTTGAACCGCCATCACCAGTGAATGACAAACCAATGCCGCCGGTCTTTAATGTTTTTGCAGTTAAGGCAGCACCAATCGCCAATGGAGGTCCGCCACCGACAATCCCGTTGGCTCCCAGCATGCCTTTATCCAGATCGGCAATATGCATTGAACCGCCTTTACCCCGGCACAGACCATCATCCTTACCAAAGATTTCCAGCATCATGCTATGAATGTTGCAACCCTTGGCAATACAGTGACCATGTCCGCGATGGGTCGAGGTAATAAAATCTTGATCAGTTAAATTTTCGCAAATCCCGACAGCAACCGCTTCTTCACCGCTGTATAAATGAATGAAACCCGGAATGTCACCTGTATTATTTTCATCGTGAAGCCGATCCTCAAATTCACGAATGTCGCGCATTCTTTTGTATGCTGCCAGCAATTGCTCTTCCGTTAATTGCATATGTTTAATCCTTATCAGTACGCTTAAAAGAAAACCCAGGTATTAGAGAAATTAATAACCGGATTTAAAAACCGTATATTTATATAAAAACATTTTTATGAAATTGCATATTAGACTAAAAAAAATATTGTTTATAAAAGTAAATAAAAATATTAAAAACAAAAACTTAAACAACTATAAATATTTTTAAATTTTCTATAATTTTCATATACCTATAAAAACAAACCTTTAACCAACCTTTATTTTATAATATAGGATATTTGTATTATTTTACTGTGCTTAAAAACACGATTAATATAAATTGACATTTAAAACAATTATGTTTTTTATATTAATTATTTATTTAATGGAGTATTTAAAATGGATTTAAATAATTCAGTACAGCCTGGGAAGAAATTACGTGGTGCAGATAAACTTGCCCGTATTCCCATTAAAGTTATTCACACTGAAAAAATCCCCCAAAAGCCGGAATGGATTCGTGCAAAAATTAGCCATCCTGAAGAAATTAAACGTATTCAAGATTTATTGCGCCAACAAAAGTTACATACGGTTTGTGAAGAAGCGGCCTGTCCCAATCTGCCGCAATGTTTTGGCGGCGGCACTGCAACCTTTATGATTATGGGAGACATTTGCACGCGCCGATGCCCGTTTTGCGATGTTGCACATGGCAGACCGAATAGGTTGGATCCTGATGAACCGCGACATTTAGCCGAAACGGTTAAAAACCTGAATTTAAAATATGTGGTCATTACTTCAGTAGACCGAGATGACCTAAAAGATGGCGGTGCGCAGCATTTTGCTGACTGTATTCAGGAAATTCGTAAAACCAGCCCCGAAACACTGATTGAAATTTTAGTGCCGGATTTTCGTGGTCGAATGGATATTGCATTGCAAATTTTAAGCGCGACGCCTCCCGATGTGTTTAATCACAATATTGAAACTGTGCCTCGTCTATACCGCGCAATGCGACCAGGTTCAGACTATCAGCATTCTCTGGATTTGCTTAAAAAGTTTAAAACCTATCGCCCGGATATAGCGACCAAATGCGGCCTAATGGTGGGTTTAGGCGAAGTAGAAGCCGAAGTGATTGTGCTGCTGAATGATCTCAGTGATCATTTGGTCGATTATGTAACAATTGGCCAATATTTGCAGCCATCCAAGTCGCATGCACCTATTCAACGCTTTGTTTCTTTACAGGAGTTTGAGCATTATCAAACCCAGGGCGAACGTTTAAAATTTAAAAATATCTGGAGTGCACCAATGGTTCGTTCCAGCTATTTTGCAGACCGGCAATACTATGGAGAAGCCGTACCTCAGCCCTTTACAGCTTTGCGTTAACGTACACATTACTGATCTTGAGGGGACAAAAGAATAAGGAATTAAGCTTATAAAAACGGTTACCTTTTTTTACATTTGAGGTGAAAATAATCATGTTTTGTAGGTAAATATGGTTCTAAAGTAAGCTTAATTTTTAAAATAATCATGCTGAAAAAATTAAAGTATTTTTTGTGCGGATGAGTAGTTTTATAAGGAAAGTAAATACTCATGCACATAAAAATAAAGTAGGCATTGGGAATTGATGAACATTACCGCTCAATCATAAAGGAATATGATATGAACCTATTGCATACAGCCAATGCTCAAACCATACAAACCACACATTTAGTCAATCGGACAACGGTGAATGCAGCTCCTCTTTTGACTTTACCCCAGGAATCCCAGCCCTCCTTGTTCCGCCGTTCCATTCAGCATAATTATGCCGATTTGCTGAAAATTGCGGATGATTCAGGCATGGCAATAGGCTTGACCGACCATCAGGGTACCTTGTTATGGACATGGAGTAGCTCAGCCATGCTCTCTTCGGCTGAACAGGTTCATTTTGTCGAAGGCGGACATTGGTCCACTCAGGCCGTTGGAACCAATGCCATCGGGCTGACATTGAACAGCCATACCTCCAGCTGTGTTTACTCGCATGAAAATCAAATGGATAGCGTCCGTGACTGGGTATGCTATGCAGCCCCCATTTTAGATCCGTACTCTGGCCAGTTTCATGGCATTATTAACCTTTCAACCAAATATAAAAAACATACGCCGCTCGGCTTGCTTGCAGTAGAGCGCTGTGCAGATTTGGTACAGCGTGCCATCCAGTTTGAACAGAAAAATGTCCTGTATATTCAAGCACTGGGTACGCCGTGGATTCAGTTTAATCAGCATATTTTAAGCTTGACTCACCGACAGATTGAGATTCTGTGTATTTTGGTCTTGCATCCATACGGCATCAATCTAGACGAACTGCATTATGCCTTGTATGGCGAACGTGATGTCAGTATCAAGACCCTTAAAGCTGAACTTTCGCAACTGCGTAACCTGCTGCCAAACTGTATTGAACCGCGTATTTACAAATTGAGCTGTGAAATTCAATGTGACTTTTTACGGGCAGAACAATCGTTGAATGCGGGTCTTCTTGCCAGTACTTTCAATTTGTATAAAGGAAGTTTTTTAAGCAAATCCGAAAGTCCATTTTTAAGTATTTGGCGCAATAGTTTTGATGCGCGACTGAGCCAGTTAATTTATCAAATGCAGGATATTGATCAACTGCTGCGGATTATTGGTCGTGCCCCTGAGCGGATAGATGCCGTACAGCGCCTGCTGGAACTGTTGCCGCAAGACAGCCCACATCGAAACCTGTTTTTAAAGTTTCTTTAGTCTGTGTACTGAATTATTAATGAAAAGTAAAACCGGCATCAGTGACTTTATTGCATATCCCCTGAAGCTGAATAATTTTATGACTCACTGATGTCGAGATACCATTCAAAGATGATATCTGCCTGATTTGATCTAATAATTCAGTGCGACAACAGCAGAGCCAGCTTTGAAAACCGTATAGGCCAAGCCTTTCACATTAATGATAGATTTTTATTATAAATTTAAATACACTTGTGAATTATTTAAAAATCTTTATTTTAAAAAATAATATAGAGCAATAACTCAACAAACATTTTTAATTCAATAACTTAATTACAGATTAAAATCATTTAATGTCCGTTAAGCATTCATAAAAACCATAATAAGTAAATCTTTAATTACAAAAATTGTGGATAAATAACTTTATATTTAATACATTTTTCATATATAAAAAAGCATACTAAATTTATGGTTTTAAAACCGTTTGCACATCATATTAATTAAACGAGGGGCTAATAATGCAAAATAACAAACGCTATGGGTTAGATGCACAGCAATCCCATCTTTGGATTATAGGGGGCGGTATTGCTGGTATGGCAGCAGCGGCCTTTGCAATCCGTGATGCCAAAGTACCTGCAAAAAATATTCATATTTTGGAAGAACTGGATATTTCAGGTGGATCAATGGACGGCGGCCCTACTCCCAATGCTGCACAGGCTTGGGTCACACGGGGTGGACGCATGCTGACCGATGAAACCTATTTATGCCTTTGGGATTTATTTTCCAGTATTCCCTCTTTGGAAAACCCTGAAATTTCCGTACGTGAAGAATGCCGTGAGTTTAATGAACAGGTGAAAACACATGCCCAAGCGCGTTTAATTGATGCGCAGCATGTCATTGCCGATGCCGTAAAACTAGGCCTCAATACCCTGCACCGTGCGCAAATGCTGCGCTTGTTGGCGTCTAAAGAAGAGAAAATCGGTAGTCGCCGTATTGATGAATTTTTTGATGAGACATTTTTTGAAACCAACTTCTGGCGCATGTGGCGCACGACATTCGCCTTTCAAAAATGGCATAGCGCCGCCGAACTACGCCGCTATTTTTTGCGCTTCATTCAAGAGCTGCCGCGCATTCATACACTCGCAGGGGTAAAGCGCACCAAATACAATCAGTATGATTCGATGATTCTGCCGCTACAGCGCTGGCTGGTGGAGCAAGGTGTCGATGTGCGCTTTGGCAATTATGTGACGGATGCCGACTTCATGACCGATGCAGACACGCAAGAGCGCCGTGCTACACGCCTGTATGTCAAACTACCTGAAGGCACGGAGCAGATTGAGCTGAAAGCGCATGACTTGGCCATTTTCACCCTAGGTTCGATTACTGCAGATTCTCGCTATGGCGGCAAGGATGATGTACCTGCATTAATTCGTGACCGTTTGGATCATGGCTGGACATTGTGGGATACATTGGCTAAAAAGGCACCGGATTTTGGCCGTCCCATGACCTTTTATGGCAATGTCGATGAACATAAGTGGGAGTCTTTTACCCTGACCATGAAAGATGAGGTACTGTTAAAACGCATCATTGACTATACTGGTAATGAGCCGGGTACAGGTGCACTGATGACTTGGTTTGAGTCTGGCTGGCATTTATCTATTGTTGTTCCAGCGCAACCACACTTTGCCGATTTGCCTGAAGGCATGTACACCCTTTGGGGCTACGGTTTCCAAATTGACCATACAGGCGATTACATCAAAAAGCCCATGTCACAAGCGACAGGCAAAGAGATCTTAACTGAACTGGTCAAGCAGCTCGGTTTTGATGACATTTTAGACCATGTGCTGCAAAGCACCGACATTACCACGGCCATGATGCCCTATGCATCTGCCTTGTTCGCCTGCCGTAAACCCGGCGATCGCCCTTTAGTCATCCCTCAAGGCTCGCAAAACTTTGCATTCTTAGGCCAGTTTGTGGAAATTGAAGAGGATGTGGTGTTTACCGTGGAATATTCAGTACGTGGTGCCATGATTGCCATTTACGAGTTTTTTGGCGTAGAACGTGAAATTCCTGATATTTATAATGGCCTGCTCGACCCTAAAGTCGGCTTAAAGGCGTTAGAAACAGTTTTTCATTAATTTTCCGTTCATTCTAAATGCATGCGGAAGCATGCCGCATGAGAGCACTTTCGGGTGCTCTTTTTTGCTCCAGATAAATCATCAACATTCCGCTATCAGCGGCTGTATGCAGGCTTATCATGATTTTGATACCACCCTTCCTGAACTGTTTACCCTGCTGATTACTCGCACAGGCAGATACCAATTTACCTCAGGCATTGCGTGTACATTTTGGCTTTACTGAAGATCTGCTGCTGAGCCAGAATGAGGCTTTTAAAGCGTTATGGCTGCAACATATCGACAAAGGTGGAACAGTTGGCGGTGTCTGGTCGGAAGGCGGTAAAGAGTCCATTGAACAATTTAGCACGCATCTTGCACAATGAAAAAACGGGACTGTGGTGCTGAATGGCAAAAATACTATACCACCAGCAGCCTGTATGCTGACTGGGTGGATGTCAGGATGACCGATCTGAATGGCAACCCAGCCTGCATACTGATTCCGCATGATGCTGCAGGTGTAACCATCATTGACGACTGGAACGGCTTTGGTCAGGTTTAGTTCTGGAAACCAAGATAGAAAATAAGATTTAAAAATATCTGAAATACATGAATTAAAATAAAGCTGAGATTATATTTTTCGAGCCTCTCAATAGAATAAAACCGCATTGATATGCGGTTTTATTTAAATCTTTTAAATCATATTTATGCTGCAATTTCCTGCTTTTTAGCTGCCGGACTGTTGCCGATCTGCCAAACATAGGGCAAAGGTGCCTGATTCACTACCCAATCACCAATGACTTTCTGTTTATAGATCAGTGGATTGTGAGAAGACACAACACGGGCATTGCGCCAGAAGCGGTCCAACTGCTTTTCGGTGGTGCTGGCAGAGGCACCCAGTGCATTGAACAGCTCTGTAGTCAAATTCAGCACCAGCTCTGAAATAACCACCTGCCCTTGTGAAGACTCCAGTTCAGCACGGTCATTTGCCTGCTGATCAGCCGCCGCATCATTCTGAAAATGACTGATATAGGCACCATCCAGTGCTTCAGCAGTACGTAAAGCAATCGCTTCAGCCGCATAAGCCTGTGAAGATGCTTTACCAATCACTTGCAGGATTTGTGCATCGTCGCGGACCAAATCCGCATTGCCATGACTGAAAATACGGGTGCGCTTGCGGACTTCTTGAGTAAATGCTGCTACAGCACTTTGTGCAATACCAGCCAAGGTTGCTAAATGCACCACTTGATAGAAGGCAGTTTGGTATTTAAAGCGTTCTTCAAATGGCAAAATATGATCACGGCTGATGTCAACCTGCTGAATGGTCAAGGTACCACTGCCTGTGGTTTTTTGGCCAAAACCGTTCCAGTCATCCACCACTTGAATGCCTGGCACTTGAGTCGACACAGCAGCAATAACATGCTGATTCGTGGTTTCATCCCAGGCAAACAAGTCGATCCAATCGGCAAAGATGGTTCCAGTGGAATAGTATTTCTGACCATTCACCACCAGCTGGCCCTGTGGATTTTCAGTGACGCGGGTCACCACATCTCCAATTTCAACTTTGCCGATTTCCGTCCAGGCATTTCCCACGATTTCACCCTGTACAAAGCGCTGAAACCAGAGGTCTTGAGATTGAGTTTTATGGGCAGTTAAGCGATCTTCGACAAAGGCAAAATGGCCGCGTAACGCTTGAGCTACATTGGAATCGGCTTTTGCCAGTTCAATCAGTAGTTGAAACAGCTGTTTCTGCGATACACCGTCACCGCCAAAAGCAGTGGGTACGCGAATCGCACCAAAACCGGCCTGCTTCAGCCACTGAATTGGTTCATACGGGAGTGTGCGGGTCTTTTCACGCTCCAGCGCACCGTCTGCAATTCGTTGAAAAATCGGGTGGAATTTAGCAGCAACCTGTTGGTAATCTGCACCCAGAGATAAGTTTTGATTGGCTTGAAGAGTCATAATATTTTTCCTTTTAGCTCCATGCATGACGCGGTGGTGGAACATCATTCAGGTAATAATTCCCGACGATATTAAATTTCCAGCGCACAGGGTCATGTAAAGTATGTGTGCGTGCATTGCGCCAGTGACGGTCTAGGTTCAATTCAGAAAGTGTTGAGCGTGTGCCAGACAGTTCAAACAGCTTATTGGCAGCCAACAGGGCAATTTCAGTGGTCAGTACCTTCGATTCGGCCGTAATTAACGTCGCTTCAGATACTGTATCTTCCGTCGGGTTTTCCAAAGCATGGTCAATCGCTTCACCGGCTAAAGCCAAAACTGCTTCGGCCGCACGCAGCTTGATTTTTAATTCACCGATATTGGCAATGGTGTACGGGTCTTGCACGGCCTGTTCCAGACCAGAGTCAATCCACGGACGTGCATGCTGGCGTACATAAGCAATGGTTTCGTTAATTGCACCGTGCGCAATACCCGCATCAATAGCAGACTGGATAAATTGTGAAATTGCTCCTGCTGCCGTAGGACGTTCAAATGCCTGATAGATCGGCACAACATATTTCAGATCGACTTGTACATTATCTAGAAGTACTGAACCACTCACAGTGGTACGCTGGCCAAAACCACTCCAGTCATTCACAATGGTTAAACCCGGTGTATGCTGTGGCACCAGTGCTGCAAATGGCTTGCCTTCATCACTGACCGCAACCACAGGAATCCAGTGTGCCAGCAGTGCACCAGTAGCAAAGAATTTCTGGCCGTTAATCACCGCATGGTCATCCTTGAACTCGATTTTGGTGCTCAGATCTGCCACTGTTTTTGAGCCTTTTTCTGAGAAGGCATTGCCAAAACGCTGTCCTTTTAGCACCTGATCAAAAAAGAATGCCTGCTGTTCTGGACTGGCATCCAGACGGATATGTTCCAAAAAGGCCCAATGGTTCTGTGCTATTTGACCTAATGAGGAATCTGCACTGGAAATGATTTTTACCACTTCTGCAAGGGTTTTATAGCTAACCCCTGCACCACCGAACTGCTTGGGAATCGTAATTCCCCACAGGCCTGAAGCTGAGTACTGCTGCACTTCCTGTAAGGGTAGAAGGCGTTCATGATCACGTTTGGAAGCCTCTTTGGCAAAAACAGCCGCCAGCTGCTGCGCCACTTCAATTGCTTCTTCATCTGACTGTATAACCTGTGCCAATTGGTCATGTTGATAAAAATCTTTTGGAATATTGTCTGCATGTTTCAGATTTATTTCAATTTTGGATGTCATTATAAAATGCTCTAGTTACCCTATATATAATGGATAAAAGCTAACATTATTTTTAAAGACTATTTATAATTTAATAAGCGAAACAAATCATTTTAATTAAAATGTTATGTAGTATTTATTCTTAGAATTTCATATTTTCATATAAAGGATAACAAGAAAGAATAGACTTCTTTAATGGATCATTTTTTACTCAGTTTCATGTTGTAAATTCCAGCGATTAAATTAAATCTAAAATCGAGTATTTTCCCTTTATTTCGATAACATTTAGCAAAGATAAAGAAGAACCTGATTGTCTAAGCTTCACTTGGGTGATCTGCCTTCAAACGGGATAGGCTTCTGTAATTGATCAAGTATTAAATAAAAAGCTGACCAGGAGATAACCGTGTATTGCTTGAACTGAGGGTCAGAAAAATTTTTATATCCATATATATCATCCATAGATGATGTATAAATCCTACAAGATTTTCTGTAAAGACAATCACCAAAAAGTTGTATGGTTTTGCTTTATGAAAGAGGTCCAATTACTAAATACTTTATTTTCATAAACAGGTATTGTGATAAATATTGATATTTTTCTTATTAAAATTCTCAATATTTTTTTATTAAAATTATTAAAAATTTTAATATTACTGTAGACAAGTATGACCAAGAAAATTAGATTTAATGCCTTCGAAATGAACTGTATTGCCCATCAATCTCCGGGCTTATGGCGGCATCCGCTCGATCGTTCGACTGAATACAAAGACTTGGAATACTGGACAGACTTAGCACAAATTTTGGAACGCGGTAAATTTGACGGTATCTTTATTGCCGATGTGCTGGGTATTTATGATGTCTATCACCAGTCAGCTGAACATGCGCTCACAGGTGCGGTGCAAGTTCCAGTGAATGACCCTCTACAAATCGTTCCTGCGATGGCTGCTGTAACCAAACACCTAGGCTTTGGGGTGACAACTTCCATCTCATTTGAGCACCCTTACCCCTTTGCGCGCCGCATGAGCACACTGGATCATTTAACCAAAGGCCGCGCCGGCTGGAACATCGTAACTTCCTATTTAGAAAGTGGTTCCAAAAACCTCGGGCTGAAAACACAGGTTAGCCATGACAACCGCTATGACATAGCCGATGAATACCTGGAAGTCCTGTATAAACTTTGGGAAGGTTCTTGGGAACAGGATGCAGTGCTGCGTGACAAGGAAAAAGGCATTTTTGCTGATCACACGAAAGTGCATCCCATTGAACATCAGGGCGAATATTTTACTGTGCCCGGCATTCATATCTGTGAACCGTCTCCACAGCGCACCCCCGTGCTTTATCAAGCTGGTGCCTCTAGTCGCGGTCAAAAGTTTGCCAGCCAAAATGCAGAATGTGTATTCATTTCTGCACCGACCAAAGCCGCAGTAAAAAAACTGGTTGAGGGAATCCGCAGTAAACTGCTCGAAGAAGGCCGTGATCCTCATTCAATTCTGATCTATACCATGCTTTCAATTGTGGTCGATGAAACCGATGAAAAAGCACAATTAAAATTTAAAGAATACCAGCAATATGGCAGCTATCATGGTGGACTAACACTGGCTTCAGGCTGGTCAGGTGTAGACTTTTCGCAATTCCAGGCAGAAGATCAAGTGGAATATATCCATACCAATGCCATTCAGTCCATGCTGGATTCCTATGTCAAAGCCGACCCAGATAAAGTTTGGACGATTGAAGAGATTGCTAAATTTATCAGTGTCGGTGGCAATGGTCCGGTAATTGTCGGTTCAGCCTCAACAGTGGCAGACCGTTTGCAAGAATGGGTACAAGATACCGATATTGACGGCTTCAATCTGGCCTACATTCTGGCACATCAAACCTTTGAAGATGTGGTTGAGTTTGTAGTCCCGGAACTTCAGCGCCGTGGTGTATATCAAACTGAATATACGGAAGGGACATTACGTGAAAAACTGTTTGGCCACGGGCCGTTGCTTCCAGAGAATCACCGTGGTGCAAGCTTCCGTTATCCAGCTCAACACCTTCAAACGACAGAGGCTTTAAAAAGAGCTTAATGTCTTTATTCGCATAAAGGTAAAGTTCACGCTCTACATACACTCCCGGCATGAAAATAGAAAATCCATCTGGCGTCTCAGCTTGATTGTCTATTGCTTTAATCTTGAATATTAAAAGGATGGCTGTTCCGGAACAGCCTGGATGAACACATTATAAAACTTCGATCCAATAACCTGACCGCAACATGAATATAGGTCTACATATTGCAGTAAGATAGTGGATGATACTCTACTTAAACCTGGCATTGGCTTACCCATATTGCGGTATTTTCAATGGTTTTTTTCAGATCGGTTGCTGGAATATTCCAAGTCCGCTCTAGCTGTTTAAATGTATTTAAATCCAGTGTTTCGGTTCTTAAAAAATTTAACATTTCTGTTGATAAATCTATTTTTTTGCCAACCACTTCCATTGCAGTAGACATTTTAGCAACCGGATAGAAATAAAATATCGAGGACTATTGACGTGTAATTGCGCTGAAATAATTTCGACAAGTTTTTGAAAACGGATTTGCTCTTGGTTGGCAATCAAGATTTCCTGACCTGTCGTTTGGTCATCCTTGGATGCTTTAATCATTGAATTTACCAACATGTTGACAGACACCAAAGGTAAATAAAGCAGCAGTATTAAACAGATAATCGACGGTTTTTAATTGCTGCCAGTCATGCTCAGAAATCCCTAAATCAGTTTGTGTAACATTACCTTGAATATAGATTAATTTTTTACAGTCAGCACTGAATGAATTTAACCAGTCCCGTAATTGAGCTTCTTGCTGACGGAGATTACGGCACATGGCAAACACTTGATAATTTTCTTTGAGTAATTGTGCCGTTAAAAATTTACCGATAAATCCTGTTGCCTCAATCACCCATGCTGTTTGGTTTAAGCCTTGCATAGAATGGCACTCTGTTGATTGATTCATATTTAAGATAAAGTATGGAGTACACTCTAGGGTCAAGTGTTTTTATACAGAAGATGTGGAGATTATGATGCTAGTCGGAGAATTAGCACAACACACCAATCTCAGTCGGGATACCATCCGATTTTATGAAAAACTGCAATTAATTAAACTACTTATTAGGAGCAATGGTTATAAAGATTATACTGAACAAAGCTTACAGCAACTCAAACTGATTCAAAGCGCTAAAAAATTAGATTTTACCCTGACGGAAATTAAACAAAGATACCCTATAGCATACAAATCCAATTACATTCCATCGCTATTAAGGCTATCACCAGCTGAATACACTAAAGCTAAATTACTGTCTGATTTAGAATCAGCTCCGGATTACTATAAAAATAGTTTTGAGATTAGACTCTCGGAATTAAGACCACCGATTAGTTACAGGTGAACCTATGGAAAGATATGTAATAGTTGTGATACTGATCATAGTCGCGGTATTACTGGTCATATTTTACAATCAGAAAAAATGAAATTAAAAATTCGGTAGTGCTTCAAAAACTATGCTGAAAAAACAGGCTGAACTGCTGAATGCTGACTGAAAAATTCGCTTGTGAGAAAATCATCACTGAGCGATCTGCTGATTTCATGATCTTTTACGGCATTGTCCTGACCTGCTTTTTCTTTCAACCCTCAACCGGATATGAATTTCAGCATATACTAAGGCGCCCCAAAACGACGCGCGGATAGTGCGCTGAATGCTGTGTGGCTTCGACTGTTCGTTTACTTGAGAAATATTATGTTGATCCGTTTTGCCCTAAAACTCAGCTTGGCCACACTTTGTTGCCTTACTACTGAACTTTATGCAAATACGGCACTCAATCAGGCAACGCTCAGCAGTTATGATTATGACAATGACATTTTCCATCCGGTTCGGGCACAAAATGGTATGGTGGCCTCCGAACATGAAATCGCCAGTCAGGTCGGTCTGGACATTCTGAAACGCGGTGGCAATGCGGTTGATGCCGCCGTTGCCGTTGGATTTACCTTGGCAGTGGTTTTACCGCATGCCGGTAATCTGGGCGGTGGCGGTTTTCTGATTGTGCATGATACCCAGTCTGGTAAAAATATTGCGCTGGATTTTCGTGAAATGGCTCCACGTCGTGCGTCACGGGATATGTATCTGGATGAAAATGGCAATATTATTGCTGGAAAATCACTGTATTCACATGATGCCATCGGGGTTCCTGGCACAGTCGCAGGTCTGGAATATGCCCTGAAAAAATGGGGAAGCTTACCCCTTTCAGAGGTGATTGCCCCGGCAATTCAGCTGGCGGAAAACGGAATACCGGTCAGCCATTCTTTGGCCAAAATGCTGAATGCAGCTCAAGATAAATTAGGGAAATGGCCCAGTTCACGTGCTATTCTCTTTCAAGCGGATCGACCTTTACGCTATGGCGAACTTTTGGTTCAGCAGGATTTGGCGCATTCCTTACGATTAATTAGCCAACAGGGTAGCCGCGTGTTTTATCGTGGTGAAATCGGCGACAAGATTATTGCACAAATTCAGCAGCATCAGGGCATCATGCAAAAAAGTGATCTGCATGCCTATAAAGTTATCGAACGTCAGCCCATCATGGGCAATTATAAAGGCTATCAGATTGTCACCATGCCACCGCCAAGTTCCGGCGGTGTACATCTGGTACAAATGCTGAATATTTTGGAACAATTCCCCTTGCAACAGTGGGGAGCAAATAGTGCCCAGACCCTTCATTATCTGGCCGAAAGCATGAAACTGGCCTATGCCGACCGCTCTAAATATCTGGGAGACCCTGATTTTGTACATGTGCCTGTGGCAGGTCTTAGTTCAAAGCCATATGCGAAAATGCTGGCTCGGCAGATTTCAGCTACCACAGCCCGTCCTTCGGCCTCCATTCAGCCCAACAACCCGATCCCCTATGAAAGTGACCAAACCACACATTATTCAGTGGTCGATCAACACGGCAATGCGGTTTCGGTGACCTATACACTGAATTTCAACTTTGGCAGTGGCATTGTCGCAGCAGGTACCGGCATTTTACTCAACAATGAAATGGATGATTTTTCAGCCAAACACGGTGTAGAGAATGCTTTTGGTTTAATTGGCGGAGATGCTAATGCCATTGCTCCCCATAAACGTCCCTTGTCTTCAATGACCCCCACAATTGTATTAAAAGACCAGAAAGCCTGGCTGGTCACCGGCAGCCCGGGAGGCTCCCGAATTATCAGTACCTTGCTACAAACCCTGATCAATAGCATCGATTTTCAGATGAACCCGGCTGAAGTGGCGGCAGCACCGCGAATTCATCACCAGTGGTTACCAGACGAAATCCGTGTAGAAAAAGGCATCAGTGCCGATACCCTCGAATTATTAAAGCAAAAAGGTCATAAAATTGTGCAGAAATCTACCATGGGCAGAACCCAAACCATCCAAATTCTGCCAGATGGCATCTATGGCTATTCTGATCCACGTAATCCGGATGGCGCAACACGTGGATATTAAGGGTTACACATCATAGGCTTTTACTGAGCCAAAATATATGCACAGAAAGTTGACGGATGCCTTTCTAAGATGCAAGCCTGTATAAAAATGGATGAGCTAGATTCTAGTGATCATTGAGATAGTTTTGTCACAGCATTTACCTGTTACAAGCAAGTAATAGGTAAGTTTTTTACCGCAGGTATTGAAGGCAACAATAACTAAAATAATTGGTATCACGTATGTGGAAATAGTTAGAACATCAACCAATTTATCTGATCCAGCAAGACAGTAACTCTCAGGTACTAGGCAACCGATTAAATTCGGAATTACTGATAAAAGCAGATATAGAACTACTGGTAAAAGATTTTTTCTTTAAGAATTCTGGAATTTTAAATTTCATAAAATTATATCGGTACCGGTTGAAATCATGATTTTACAATTTCCCAATTCAACTTCCCTACTCTATATCTAACTCATCAATAACCTAATCCTGCAGCTCACACTCTTCGAAAATATCTATTTAGCCAATTTTTATACTTATATGCAGCTCACCCTTCTTCACATGGATAACGCTCTCTTCATGTTTCTGCGCCATAATTCAAAAAGAGCATTGTTGGCCAAAAGCATTTATCTGATTTATCTTCTTACATCCATTCATAATGATTCCACCAGTTCGAATCCTGTTTAGGATTCGCACCGGCTCTTAAGTATTTGACCAATACAAAATACTCAATGAGATAAGGATATAAGTAGGTGAGTTAAAGTATTTTTATATAAATACAATGCAATTAGATGGATATGAATATAAAAAAATAAAATTTTAGCGAGTTATGAAATATTCAATTACAAACAAGTGAAAATAATTATGAGTACACAAAATGAAAAATTAATTTATAAATTATAATAATTACAACAACTTAACATATAAATGGTGCGCTCAGCGGGGATAGAACAATGCTCTATAACCCATATAAATAAAGGCTTTTCCATTTAAACATATCGCCGTGTATCCTCTCTTGTATCCTCATTTCTGAATGTACCCCCTTTTTATATCCTTAAAACTACCTGTCTATTTTATTTTTTAGGTTTCCGATTATTGTGGCATGGGTCAGGTGCACGCTGAGGGATTCTAATAGATACACTCAACTCAATAACCTGGTGATCAATACAATAATTCTTATAGCGGTTTAATGTACTTTTTGGCCTCCACTTTTTGGTGGAGCACAAATCTGCATTTGAGCTGCTCCTCTATTTAATGGATCAGGTACGCACCCATTTACATTTAAAATGCCAATGGGTCAGATTTGGAATCCTATCCTTTGCGATAAAGCTCCTCTTTTTTGGGGAGCTTATGCTGCACGTCATTTTTGACGGTCAAGGTATCAGCTGTATGATTATCCCCATAGGTTAGAGATGCTATGAATTTGGGTACCGGTAGAATTTCAGATTTTAAATCCAGAAGTAACTTGGCTGCCCAAGTGGTGGAGCAAGCTTGCTCATTCCCCCGCATCTTTACATTGACGGTGTACCAGATATCAGTACCAATAAAAGGGACTGGTCCCATTAGATAGTAGTGCCGCTGAATGAGACAGGAGTATCCTCAATTTGAGGATACCCCTATTCAATTTGGCTTTATTGGCTGAATGGTCAAGATAACCATGCAGGTTCAACCATCATGGAAATCATGATAACTGAATAACTGACTTTAGACAGCGTTAGATCGGTGCAGTCTAATTAGACAAAACGCATTTTTGCGTTTACCTGTAAAAACAACACATTATATTCATCTGGCATGAATGCTCAATTTTGAGGTTTGCTTTGAAAACAATAATTTAGATACACAGCTCATTTAATCCAATTTTGGATTAACCTTTAAAAACAATTATCTGCATTAAGCCCTATCAGATTTAAAATCTGATAGGGTGACATTTCAAATGCTACCCATCAAAGGAGTTATTGAATGATGACAATTAAAATTTAAGCAAAAAAAAGCCCACTCCAGTAGTAGTTGAGGTGGGCTTGTAAACTAAGGACCTTGAAGGGTCACTGGGAAACTACAGCCGTTTCCAGTGGCGATTATACATACCTATTCATTAAATTCTTGTTAAAAATTAATATAAGTTTCAAATAAATCAATATATTAGAAAAACTTAATCATTGGTTTACTTGAAATACTTAGAAGATAGCTCAAGCCTAGCTGTGATTAGCTATCTGAAAACCGCGTTTTGTCATTCTACGTCATGCAAGATTAGCCTTATTTTAGGTTGACGGCATATAGGTTAAATCATCTGTAAAATAGTGTTCAAAGCCTTGTGACGAAAGGATTTGGATAGTTTTATGAAAACCCTATTCCGTCCACCTACGTCCACCTAAATTAGCTAAAAACTTACTTTGACAAGGTGCACCGTAAATATTCTATAAAATCACCTATAAGCCTTATCAGCCGTAGAACACAGCCCTTTTATATGTTTTTCATAAAACTGCATTCCGTCTAAGTACGTCTAAGAAGAAGCATTATTTCATCAACGTACATCAACGTAAAACGCACCACTTTTCCACCATTCCATCCAAGTACATCCAAGTAAAACTTGATTGGATTTAAAATCCGTCCAAGTACGTCCAAGTAAATTTATTTTGCTTTACGACCTATCTGCATAAATCGCTATGTAAGCCAAGCACAAAAAGGCATACGGTCATTTTATTAATTTCAATCCGTAAAGCTACGTAAAGCAAGAAGTGTGAAAAAGTTCCTATTTGATCAAGGTACATCAAGGTAAATGGCTTATTTCATCTAAGTACATCTAAGTAATTTTTGTGATACATGGTACTTGTGAAAAATGCTTTCTATGCCAGTCACAGAAAGGAATACAGCAATTTAATGATTTTAAATCCGTATCAGTACGTATCACAAAACAGCCTTAGATTATTCTTTACAGCGTTTATTTAATTTCCTTGATGGTCCACCAGTAGAAAGACCATCAAAACAGCTTCAAAGCTATATGCAGTAATGTTTACCGCAATTTTGAGGAAATCCAATTTCATCAAGTATCATCAAGAATGCCGCTTTAATTTCTAAAGTGCTGGTGCTTTAGCTAGTAAAGTACTGGTGCTTCAGTTAGTGAAGCGCTTTCAAGGCGAAAGTACCACTTCCAAAAGTGAAGCACCTCAACACTACAGAAAATATAGATCTACAAAATCTGTAGTGCTACAAAAAATGGAGTGCACTGCCACATCAAAGCCCTGCTCAAATCACGATATACCTATGCCCCATTACAGTGTAATTTTTAATGTGTAATGGGAATAATTTTAACGTGTAACGCTGCTATAACCACCTCATTTAACGTGTAACACACCTGCAAAACATGCTTTCTAACGTGTAACGCTCTGCCAAATGCTGCCTTTTAACGTGTAACAGACCCACATAAAGCGTACTTTTAACGTGTAACGCCGTGCGTTCTTAACGTGTAACAAGCCAAATAGTCACTTTTCTAACGTGTAACCGTAGACATTTGATGTTTTTTTGAAGAAATCCAGCTTTTGAATGGAATTTCAATATCTGGCTTATGATCCTGGGATTAATGCTCATCAAAATCACGTATTCAAACCGCTAAACTCATATTTGGTTTGAATCTATATCGATCTTTAATTAAGCATTCTGAAATCCCCTCTAAATCACAATTGTGCCCTATGGAACAATTGAATGTGCCGGACAGCACAATTGGGGTACCAGAACTTAATGCACAGATGCGCCAGACTGAATATACGGAACTTGCTCACATTTAAAACGCGGGCAAGATAGCAATGTTTTCTGCAGTTCCATGCGGCATATAACTGTTATAAACATGTTCTAAAACAGTTATCCACCATGATTTTTTATCAATATTTATCTAAATCATTAGTAAAATAATGCAACTGATTTTCACCAGTTTCATTCTAATTAATTGATAAATATAATTTAAAAATGGTTTTTATCTTCCTTGATGAGAGTGCTAAAAGCATGGGTTTTTCATGCATAATTAGTGTGAATAAGGGTAAATTTATGCGCTTTTTATGCAATTTCATGCCAAAAACAGGCTTAAAAATGCAATCAAGGGGTATCTGGCGCGTAATTTATGGCAAATATTGTGAGTTTTATGCATGAAAAAAGACAGGAAGCGTACGGTAGAGGACTGCTTGAGTATCGATAGCCGGACCATGGCAAGATCCAATTCACTTATAGACGGCGCTGCAAGTACATGGGTTTGGAGAAATGGGAAAGGCGATATCATCAGCAGCCTAGGTTATCTTCACCAGGACGGCGTACTTACCCTTCAATATGCAATTCATAACCAATCGATAGAACAGCACATCAGAGTGACATCCACACCATGCAACTACGGAAAACATCGGTACTGGTTCTTATGCCCCAATCATGGCTGTGGTAAGCGTGTAGCAAAGCTTTATCTGGCTGATGGTGTATTCCACTGCAGGCAGTGCCATCAACTCAATTATCAAATTCAGCAATGCCCTAAGAGATATGTTGCAAAGCTCAATATGCAACGAATGCGAATAAAACTTGGGTGGCCATTGGATCGTGAAACGGTTCCTTTTTTAAAAAAGATATATAAGCCACTCAATAAAAACCAAAAGACATTCCGGGCTATGGTTGAAAAGCATGATGAATATGAGCGTCAGTACAATGCTGCTGCTATGGCTTTCCATAACGCATTCATGGATAAGCTGGATAGCATGGCCAATACCACTGGATCCTAAAAATTAAAAAACTCTGTAAACAATATTTAATATCTGGGCCTTCGGTTACTATTGATAAATAATTAATTTCAGTCAAAAAATACAATTCCGCATTTAGAATGTGAAATTGATAAATAAATCTAAATTTTGAGAGGGTAAATATGGGGATTAAATACTGTAAGGCTTGTAAGAAGCCAATGAAGGCGGCAGATAGTCATTGTAGAACATGCGGGGCTGAATATAAGAATAGCATTGTTGTGCCTTTAATTATCCTGGTGGTTATTGTGGCTATTGGTGGTGCTATATATGCATTATCTCGTGATGATAATGCAAAACAGGCATCGGTAATGCCGCCATCAGATCAAGATACAAAAACATCAATGCCGCCATCATCCTGGGAATATAAGACTGATAAAGATCCTATTACTAATGTTGCCAGTCATGCTGCATTTGCTCAGTTCCTTGATTACGATACCAAAAAGCCTGTTGAAGCCGGCTTTACAATTATGTGTAATAGCGGAAAAGATAAAATAATCATGGCTGGTATGTCATCTGAGCACCCCATTAAAACCGATAGTTTCAACTCTGATGGGCCTATGGGGCGTTATACGATAAAGGTTGATGAACGTGAGCCTATGCACGGTGTGGCTCGTTTAGGAAGCCATAATACGGTAATAGTCCTAAGCGATATGCAGTCCAGAGAGGTTGTGCCACAGCTGATCAGTGCAAAACGTGTCATTGTTCAGATATCCAGTACGTCAGATCGATTGGTTAATTATGAGGTAAGCCTATCTGGTACACAGGATGCTATTAACAAACTGAAAAGTGGCTGCAAAATAGCAAATTAACAAATTAACAAATTAACAAATTAACAAATTTATATTTAGGATATTTAAGCTCATGACCGAGAAAGAAAAAACAAACCAAGTAAACATTGAAAATGAAATTCGAGAATTGAAACAAGACAAAATCACAGTAACCCATGAGCTTGCAAAATCACATCAAAACACAATAGTTAAGATTGCTGATTTATGTGACCTACTTGCAGATTTATCTTGCTCCATGCCTGAAACTGCTAACGATGAACAAGTTCAGCACCTAGTTAAAATCAAACAGTATCTTGATGATTGGTTTGCACAAGAACGTGAAGCCAATGCTAAGCTATTTTATGATTTTAAGGTAAGTACAACGCCTGAAGTAGTAAGAGGCGATATAGATGGAACCAAGCAATAATATAAAAAGGTCGTTAAATTTAACGACCTTTTCTTTTTCTAAGGCTTAAAACTATTCCCCTTTCAATCCCAATTTCTTTGTCAGGAAATGCCTCATTTCTCTGTGATAAGTTTTATATATCACCCCTAAAACATAATCATCAATCTGTTTTTGAGCTTCACTCGCCACCTTCATGTGTTCATCATGATTCGGATCATCCTCCTTGATGACCAGTAATGTAATCGACGGCGGAATCATTGATAAAAGTATGGGCTCAAACTCATTAAGGAATTCATCAACAAGGCTCTGAGATATTCCTCGTGGTAGCAATTTCTCATAAGCAAAGCGCTTCATCTCTGCAAATATTTCATGAACCACCTCACTCAGTGGCTCTTTTCTTGGCTTAAACTCTATTAACTCACCCATAATCAAGTACTCTTTTTGAGTGTTTCTAATTCTCTCAGCATTTCTTGAAGTGCATTGCCTGAAGATGCATCAGCGTAAACTGTAGCAGTCTTATTCCCAGATACAAGCTCAATCCTAGTTGTATTTTTAGGCTCAGATGATGTATCTGGAGTGGGTAGATTCGCGTTTACATTAGGCGCAAGGCTATTTATATCCACTGAAGGCGCTTTAGGTAATGATCCAACTGAAGCTAGGCTATTGCTATTCAGCTGACGCAACAATTCATTGATCTTGTTCGTACCATTTTGAGTAGTTAATCCTCTTGCTGCAGCTCTATCAAATTCAGCATTAATCAAAGCTGTTAATGGTCCACTATTACCAAGGGATGAGAATTTTGCATCACGATCTGCCGCCAAGCCCTCAGACCAAATCGAGCCCGCCAATTTTTGAGCCTCTTGATCACTATAGCCCTTGCTCTTAAGCGCAGCCAAAACATCTGATTTACTGTAAGACTGATAATCATACATAGAGCTAAGGGCTTCACCCTGGCGTTTCATTTCATCCCTGAATTCCTTGTTCGATTTTGCCACGGCGGCCTGCCATGCATCACCGGCACTTTGGGCTTCTTCACGTACAACATTCCCTGCAGATCTTGCTCCATTTTCAATATTCTTAAAGCTATTGCCTGCACGGTTGATAGATGCCTCAAGTTCAGACATGGATTTAACCGAAGCCTTTCCTGTTGCGTCAATCTGAATCTCAAGATTACGGCCAGCATTCATTGTATTTGCTGCAGCAATTACGCCAACATCACCAGAGGCCGCAACGGTTTGCATCATCTTCTGATAAGCACTGTCTACGCCTTCCGCTGTAGCCTTTCCACTATCTCTAACCTTGATGTAATCCATCACCGCTTGCTGCGCAGAGAGCTTCAATTGCTCCTTGGTTTTAATCCCGAGACGTTCAAAGGCTTTTCCAGTCTCATCCAATTCATCTGGCAATTTAGCATTCGCATTACGAATGGCCATAATGCCGAGTTCAACCTGTTTGGTTGAAAATACCCCTTGCGCCTCAAACTCACGAAGCTTGGCATTAGCTGCATCAATTTCAGCCGGGCTTTTGGCTTTGTTTAACCAGCTCTCCCATGCTTGATAAAGAACATTTGCGGCATTCTGACCAGTAACCCCGGCATTGTTTAATTTTGTTTGGAGCTCAGTAAGGCCATTCCCAGATGCTGTGAATGACTTGGATACTTTATTTAATGAGACATCCAAATCAACACCAAACTGGTTAGCTGCAGCGGATGCCCTTGAATAAGCACTTTCAACAACTTGGCCAGAACCAGAATTGAGCTGATTGAGTTCAGCAATACGTAGATTACGGTTATTTGCCAGCTCAGCCTCTTTGGCATTAATCTGATTGACCTTATCTTGAGCCTGTTTCAGCTCATTTAGATCGCCTGATGCTTTGGCCTGCTGGATCTGCTGATCGAGCGCCGCGCGTTCAATGGCGGCCTGTTTCTGGAATGCCAGGTATTCTTCATCGGCCTTCTTAACATTTTCCTTGGCCAGCTTTAAGGCCTCTTCTTTGGCCTTGGCATTTTCAGCTGATTGCGCTGCACTTTCACCAGCCTGGACACTAACCTTCCCGGCCTGATTTATTGTGACGATATAACCCTTAGTCAGTAGATCGGCTTGCATTACGCCGTCCATGACACCGCCATTGGCTTTGATGGCGGCTTCAGCATAGGCTTGAACGGCGCTCATCTTTTCAGATTCAGTTACTTTCGTGCCATTAACTTCAGTTTGTTGGTGAGCTAAAAGCTGCTCGAGTTTCTTCTTGGAAGACTCTACCGATTCAGCGTTTTTCTGCTCTTCAGTTTGCTGTATTTGATTACGAGTCTCAACTACAGCCCATTTATGCTCATTGCTAAGTTGAATAGCACCACGCATATTCTTTTCTGCTTGAGCAAACATTCGATCCGAAGCTTTCTCTGCTTCATCTGCCACTGCCCCCATAAATGGGACATGTTGTAACATCGCAGCGGTTAAGCTATAAAAACCACCGGCCAAGAACTGGACAGAAGATAATAGGACCTTAAGGCCTACATTAAAGCCAAAACTAACATCCGAAACAGCTGCCATTGCCATGCGCAACATATTCAAGAATGTTGTAAATCCATTTACATCCTCCCCACCACTCACCAATGCATTAAATAGCGGAGAGACGGCATCCATTGCACTTGTAAATGCACTCCACGCCGTTTCACCAAAATCAGCAAAATATTTAATGTTTTGCTTAACATTTTCATAAACTTGAGTAAGAGTGTCTCTTAATGCATTTAATGTGCTTGGGTCTATATCGTCAAATTTTGACTTAAGGTACCCAACCCCTTCGGCAACATCATCAAAGAATCCTTTTAAAATACCCAAATTATCTGCAATAACCGATAGAGCATTTGCTACCGTTGCGCTTGATCCATTGGCTTGGTCCATTTCACCAATCAGAATCTGCCACTGTGTAGAAATCTTCTGCAGTGCATTGCTGATCGTTAAAGGGAATTTATCGTAGGTTTTTTGAACCTCACTGGCTTGGCTTTGCAGCGCTTTGACTACACGTTCAGCACCCAACTCCCCATTCTCAGCCATCTTTCTAAGTTCGCTAGTAGCCACACCAAGGCCTTTGGCCATAGCACTGGTTAGCCCGGGTGCTTGCTCCATGATGGAGTTAAACTCATCACCACGAAGAACTCCAGACTGTAATGCCTGGATAAATTGCTGTACTGCTGCTTCGCTGGCCTGGGCTGAACCGCCACCGATTTGAATTGCTTGATTAATTGTTTTGGTGAGATCTAACGCTTGTTGCTGCGTCATCCCCATTTCTTTACCGGTATCATTAATCTTTGCAAAAAGATTACCGGTAGCATCAAGACTTGAATTTGTAGCGAGTGCAATTTGATGTACACCTGCCATCGCTTGCTTGAAGTTACCACCTTCGCTCGTTGCAATGTTGATGCGCGCTGACAGATTAGTGTATGAATCAGCTGCTTGGGCCAGTTCACGAATACTTAAGCCAACACCCAGGGCGGCCATTGCTCCAACAAGTGCTGTCACGGCGAACTTGGTGGCGTCTACCCCTTTGGATAATGTACCCATACCCATATTGGCTTTACTTGCAGAGGTGTCTACGCCGTCTAATTCACTTCTTAAGCGTGCAATCTCTTGTTCAGTAAGTCTGGTTACCCGGGCAACTTCCTCAGCAGGCATTTTGCTATTGGCTTTAAAGTCCTCAAGCTTTTTACTTAAGTTCGCAATTGCATCATTAATTACCGTGGGTGGTGTCTTACCAAGTGCAGCGTAAATCGCATGCCCTGCCTGTGTGGCGCTATTTGATGCCTTATCCGTGCTACTGCTTACACTTCCCATTGCTGTAGATGCTCTGGTCTGAAAATCCGTATAAGCGGTCTTTGTTAAAGATAATGCATCCTCCAGGGCGTTAACCTTTGCAGTGGCTTCATTGAATTTACTAAGTGGCACAGCATCAGATGATTGGCTAAGAGCCTTAAGTTCTAAATTTGCCTGCTGTAACTCATTTTGGAGTGAATTAATGGCCTGAGTTCCCAGCTGGCCAACTCGTTCCAATTCTTTTGAAGAAATAGCCGCGCCATCTCCCATACTTTCAATCGCACGGCTGGCAGTTTGAACCTCTCCCACTACACCGGTTAGATCTACGGAGCTGAATTGCTGTACCTTGTTGATTGCTGACTGGGTTGCATTATCAACACCTTTCATGGCATTGATAGCAACACCCTGATAGTAATTAAATGCGCTGGATGCCTCGTTAATCGCATCCTGAATACTGAAAACGCGCTGCTTGGCGATTTCAATATCTTTTAAGGTGCCATCAGTGCTTTGAAGTCGAACAAGTTCAGCCTGGGATGCTTTCAAGGCTAGATTTAATGCATTAAGGCCTTGTTCCCCGGCACTCGACATTGCACGTAGTTCGCCGGCACTAATAGTCGACTTATCACCTAAGGCCTCGATCTCTTTTGCTGCAGTAAAGAACTTATTACCCAGTGACTCTGCCAACTGGACAGCATCACCCGGGATAGCTTCACCAATTTCAAAACCAGCACGCTTAGCAGTCTCTCCGGCATTTTCAGCAGCCCTCGATAATGCAGCCAGACCATCTTTGGCCTCTTTCGTGTTTTTATTCAGTTCATCAGGAACGATATTGCCAATTGCTTTTGATGCATCTGCAGAGGTTGTCTTTAGTGCTTCCGATTCTTTCTTTAATACCGATATGAAAGCTTCCCACTTGTCTTTAGATGCCTTAGTACCAGTATCAAACCCCTTGGTATCAGCATCCATTACCAATTTAAATGTTAAATTTTTTCCAGACATACACTACTCGCCTATTTAAATTATTAAAGTTGGCCAAACAAAAAATAGTGCACTTTTTATATTGTTCAGCTCTGCACATATTTTAATTCATAATAGTTTTTATACCTAAGATAAAAGTCTTTTTATTGTTATATATATTTGTTTTTATTATTTATTTTATAAAATAATTGCACAAAAATTTAGGCCTAAATGAGAGTTTTTATAGATTAATCATAAAGTCATACTCATATAATTAATGTCTATACTTTTGTTTATTTTTTTATATTTTGACTATGTTACTACCTCAAATTTTTGCTGTTACCACATCAAAATATGAACATTTTTTGTCTAAGTACTAGATATTTAAATAACCCTTTATAGACCTTCTTGCTGTAGGTCGAACCAAGTTTTATAGACTGCTAAAAAGGGCAATATTCCTGAACCGGTTAGGATTACGAAAAAAACGAAATATGCTTTCCTCCAGACAAAAAAAAGCCCACTTCAGTAGTAGATTGATGTGGGCTTATAAACTAAGGACCTTGGGAGGTCATTCAGAAACTACAGCAGTTTCTATTGACCATTTTGTACACTATTCAAATAGTTTTCACTGGCTGAATATTCCAAAAATTAAAATAAAAAAAGATAAATCAATATATTATAAAATTTTAATTAGTTATTTATTAAGTATTAAAAAAGCCCGATCAAATGACCGAGCTTTTAGTGATATATCAATCTATTAAGTTAGACCCTTCACCTCAAGCTGATAATCATCTTGAGTAACTCTAATTTTAAACTTCTTATATTTTCGCTTACTGGGCTCCATAGCTGAACCGACCACTTCTTCAAAGAATTTGCGATCTTTCATTAGCTCGCCATAAGCCTTATAACCAATTAATATTTTTTCAGGTGTTTGATTTTTTGAGACCATATCACCAATAAGTTTATCTAGTTTTTTTACACTGATATTTGGCATTTGAATTGAACTGAAACCTAAAAAAACATCATACTTTAATTTTATGAATATCTCGTATCAAAAAAGCACGCCTTTCGATGAGCCCTTAGATTCAATTCTTTGGCTTTTTTAATATGGCTTCGATCCGATGTGAGGCATCACACAATTTCAAAAAAGCTTGCCCTTCTAGATCATCACTAATACAAATATTCATACTGCTGCTTTTAAATAAAGCAGCCATAAAAAAACCCAGTCTGGGTAGACTGGGCTATAAACTTTGAATCTTTTTTCGTTGGTAGCGGGAGCTGGATTTGAACCAACGACCTTCGGGTTATGAGCCCGACGAGCTACCAGACTGCTCCATCCCGCATCAACGAGGTGACTTTATACGTCATAAGTAGCATCAAAGCAAACTTTATTAGAAATATAGTCACTTACAGAGGCAATTAAATTAATTAAACATCTTAACCCATACTCGGCTCAGTCTTAAACAACGGATGAGAAGTCCTATAAAGGCTCAATCTTCTTCTCTCATCTTCCAAAAAAGCCTTTGGCTCTTCTAGCCATGTTGATGCTCGTGAATCAAAATCTGAATTACCTAACACCCAATCAGAAATTGAGCCATATATAAAAGTATTATCGGCAAATACCAATTTTGCTTTATTAGGGATGTTACTTATAAGCACTTTGTGTGTTGGTAATGAACCCAATACACTTATTTGAGTGTATCGGTATTTATAAAATTCTGACATAAAACAAATTACTGAGTTGGTAGCCCACTATACCATCTGCAATATGAAAAAATCCCACTATTATGGGCTTTCATTACCCACAACAACATCATTTACATAACTGTTCAGCCAGTAGCTCAGCTTCCCATCCTTCATTGGTTTTTCAATCAATCCTTCCGCGATGCGAGCGTAAAGGGTTGGAATTGAAACACCTAAACGTGCTGCAAATTCTTTAGCCTTCACTCGGCGTTCATTCTGCTGAATCAAAGCTTTTTCCAGACCCTCGACCTTTGAAAGGATGGTTTGTAATAACTCGGTGTTGCTCATATCCCTCTCCTTTTGAATAACAGGTTTCATGGGGTTCAACATCATGACAACGCAAAAATGCGTTTTGGCTAATTAGACTGCATGAATCTAACGCCGTCTAAAGTCAGGTATTCAGTTATCACGATTTCCATGATGGTTGAATCTGCATGGTGATAATGACCATACCTGACGGCGTTATGAATTGGTCAAGGCTTATCCTGCCGGCCCGATTATGGTGCCCTTATTCATGAAAGAATAAGATCGGAATTTTCCCATTGGCATTTGAAATGCGGATGGGGTATCCAGATTTGGATAGAGGTTTTCCTTGATGTTCCTTGATGAAAATCCATATCATCAAAAATGCCGTAAGTCATATCCCATAAGGTTTTAGGCCCGATATTTGTCAATTTAAGAATATGAGCCATCAAGGAAAAATCTTGTAGTGATTTTGGGTCCATTTTTTGTGAAAGCCAAATTAAGTAAGGCTTTCTCAAAGGGTCGCATTTCACATGCCACCTTTTGGGATTTCAAATTCGATACTGCGGATCTGTCCATAGATAGCCTTAGCACTATAGCTATGCTTTAATTTTTAATTCATCACATAGTGTCTTTAATTTTCTTTCTAATGTTCTTAATTCGGGAACCGTTCGCAAAATCTGTGAATATAGACCATCATATGATTTCTGCATTTCCTCTGCAAAATCTTGATCATCACAAGCAAGATCATTATAAACATGTGGATTTTGTATCTTTAATTGATAAGTAGATAGAAAGGCTGATTCATTATTTAGGCCTCTTATTTGTTTTAGGATGTTAGCAGTACACTCTGTGAAATTTTTAACAACAGCACCTCTAGCTCCCAAATGTATATTCAATATATTAAGCTTTTCTATTTTTTCAGATAATTCATCGATTAATTTTGCTGGGATAGAGTCGTTATTTTCTTTGAAATTATCATGATCTTCTATTTCAAATAGAATTCGGAGCAATTCATTAATCCCATTATTTATGCCTTCATAAATTTTTGAACTACCATCTTCAATAATTTTTTCAACATGAGGTTCTCGCCAATCACTAAACAATACAAAAGCCGCTACTGGTGCAAGGAATGTTGCTGTAAGTGTGAGAGTATCTTTAATTAACTCATAGGTTTTAGCCGGGTCGAAATGGGAGCCATCACTATTCAACCATGCCCCAATTAAGAAATATAAAATCGATAAGCCTAAAGCCTAACTACTAACATTTTTTATCTTTTCTTCTAAAGTTTTCTTTTTCATAAATTTCAATCGTATTTAAATATACCAGTACCATTTAATAGGGATACCCTATCTCATAGTACCATTATCTTTTGGCGGTACTCGCTATCCCTATAGCATTTCGAATGCCATCCTTTCAGATTCCAAATCTAATAGGGAAAATTTGATCCAAAACTATGATTCAATAACGTATTTTTTTGAGAGCTTATCGATTTGACTAAATTTTTCAGAACTTTTATCCCAGTATGTCTTAACTGAGCCCATTAATAAGGTTTTAGATGCATTGAGAAATGCTTTTTCATTATCTGCTTCATTACTATTATTTATAGTTTTCTCGTAATGATCTAAGCAAAATTTACATTGAGTTAGAACGAATATTATTTCTGTTAAAAATTGGGTGCAAGTATCCTTTATTTCTTTATCATTAACCTTAAAGTCAAAAAATCTTAACTGAAGAAAAATTGTATTGATATCTTGTGAGCATTGATCAATCTCAGGTTTTAGCGGAATTAAGTTTTCAATCTCGATAGCATCTGCCCTAAGGCTGAGGGAGACATTAAGAAATTTTTTAATTTTTCGATCAACATTATTTAAATCTAATAATATTCTTTCAATATTTGCTTCATTTTTCATTAATTTGTGTTGTTCCCTCCAATCACTAAATAGCAGAATAGCGACTACAGGCGTGATGCCTGTTACAGCAAAGCTCATACCATCTTTAACCATGCTCTCTAAATTAGTACCAGTCATTGTTTTAAAGATAATGCATACTAAAATGTATACTAAAAACAGAACAAAAAATATTATTAAAGTTGTAGCAAACTTCTCTGCATTATTTCCTTTTAGATTCATAAATCCCCCTAAATTTAGAAAAATATTATTATATTGAGCACAAATCAACCACTAATAAAAAAGCCCCCGGTTAAGGAAGCTAATTTTACTGTTAGTTACCAACAAAAATTAATCCGTCTTGTTCAGATAAAAATTTCATCTCGATTAATTTATCAATATCTCGATAGAAGGTTCTATCCGTCTTCCCATTGAACAGAATTTGTATTCTTGGTATTCGATACAATTCTGCTTTTGAAAAATGTTTTTTATTTTCACTACAAACAATAAATAAAGTCTGAATTAAATTAAATTGTCTATCTGAAATTTTCTTATCGAATTTGGCATTATTCAATGCTGTTTGATACAACAAAAATTCAATCAAGCGGTTGCTTTCGTCATGTAGATATTCAATTGTTTCAAACATTCCTTTAAGTACAAATGTAATGAAAGGTTGATTTGGATTATCTAACTTACGTTCAGCTTGCTTTCTACAATGATTAAATAATGCGAAATACTCATGGATATTCGTTTGATAATATTTCCATATAGCTGACGAACTAAATCTGTATCCTGATTGCTCTAATATGAGCATTTCAATTAGTCGTCCTGTACGTCCATTACCATCCCAAAATGGATGAATTAACTCAAAATAATAATGTGCTAAACATGCTCTGATAATTACTGGTTGATTAATTATCTTAGGACTATTTACCCACTCTATCCACGCCTGAATAAGATACTCTATATCCTCTATACATTTAGGTGGTCTATATGTTCCTCCATGTGCATCATTACCAACAATCGTTTTCTGTGTAGGTTGATTATTTCGTAATTGCCCAGCAGGATTATGTTGCTCAGAAAGATTTTGTGAAACGAGTGTATGCAAATGAAATATCGTTTCCACTGAAAATGGACTGCCTGATACTGGAGACAATTTCTTAGAACTTTTTGCTTTAATCCACTCTATAGATTCTTTGAGATTTGTAAGCCTTCTTTCTTCTGACTTCTGAATAGTTTTAGGATCTTGCTTTAAAATATCGGCGGTTTCTTGCTCCGTAAATTGTCCCCCTTCGATCGTATTGGTACTATAAATACTACTTGCAAGTACCTTTTCTTGAACTTGATCAATAATCAAGGGGAGACTTGGAGTTTTATTAAAACGATTCTGTGAATCATTAACTCTATCCAACATAGCTTGAACTTCTTTTAGCTCAAACCCTAGCTGAAATGTAAAAGAGCCAGATTTGTATGTCATAACTCTAAGTGTAGTATCATCTACCCATGTTTTACTTTGTTCAGGCATATTTTGTCAGTAAAAATGTCAAAGAAAATGTCAGTACATTAATATTTTATTTCATACACTTAGTCAAACATTACTAAAAAAAATGTCAAAGAAAATGTCAAAGAAAATGTCAAAACCTCTTTTGGTTGTTTTTTATTCTTGCACATCAACTACTTACCCCAAACTAAGGAGGCTATTCATTAAAGCAATTGCAGCTCATCAGCTCTAATCTCTGTCACTTCCCGATCTATTCCGCTTTGGTCTTTCCACTTCCTTGTACGCAATGAGCCCTCTACGTAAACCTTCCCGCCTTTCTTGAGGTACTTACTGGCAATCTCAGCTAAACGGTTGCTGGTGGTAATCCTGTGCCATTCTGTAGCCTGTTTGCGTTCTCCTGTGGTCTTGTCCTTCCAGTGGTCAGAAGTCGCCACACTGAAAGTGGTAACGCTGCCACCATTGGGAAATTGTTTAGTTTCAGGGTCACGGCCTAGAACACCCATCACTGTAACTCTGTTTAAGTTTGCCATTGGTTCAATCTCAATTTATATATTTTTCTTTAAAAGTCTGACTAAATGACTAAATCGCCCTGTAACCACTGATATATAAGGCTCTGTATTTAGCAGTCATATAAAAACCATATGACTAAGCGACTAAATGAAATAATGATTTAAGATTTTTTGCTTAGTCACTTAGTCACTTAGTCAAACAATTACTGCTAAATGTAAATCCTTTGGTGGTAATGCTTTCAGCCTTATTTAGTCACTTAGTCACGATTCTACTAAACAAGGGTGAATTACAACGTATCTTGTCCGTCCTATAGATTCGATCTTGATATAGTTTGAATCTATCAACTGCTGTATAACCATCTCCAAAAGGTTTTTATTCTTTTGCATTGGTCTAGGGCATGAAGTTTGAACATTTGAATACGCTATACGGTCAGTCTTTTGGTCATTGCACTTTTTGACAAGCCATTTAATTAAACGCTCTGCATCACTTTCGGCTTTCACCTCAATATCTGCATACATTGCCCATTCATTTAAAGAATGCTTAACAACTTCACAAGCCCCCTTGAGGGTTTTGGCATCAATCCACTGCGAGCCCTCAAAATAAGCAAATACAGTCGCTAGACGGCGTGCTAATTGACTGGCACGACTGGCGAATGCCTGCAGGTACTCATAGCGTTTTCCTTTACCTTGAAGTAACTCAAACATATTGTAGAACTCTTGATCTATCTCTCTTGCCTCATCACTCATAGGCAGAACATAGCGCCCATTATGTAGCTCTTGCTCAGCTTTTACGTGTGGACAGTCATCGAGTAGATATTCGCAGCGTGTCCAGTAGGCTATAAGTCTGTGG
Source organism: Acinetobacter sp. SA01 (assembly GCF_011319235.1). NCBI lineage: Bacteria > Pseudomonadati > Pseudomonadota > Gammaproteobacteria > Moraxellales > Moraxellaceae > Acinetobacter > Acinetobacter sp. SA01. The sequence continues at coordinate 51,439 of NZ_WXXM01000009.1, read as the reverse complement.
TCTGTGCTTGCGTTCTTATTCCGATAGATTGCATCCTGTAGGCGTGTGCCTGCTAGGTTTTCGGGAATGGTTAGAATAAATCTAGGTAAAAATCCCTGCCCTCTTAAAACTGGGTCTTTTAATGCCTCTGCTAATACTTCATGTTGCCCCTGCAGATTGAACGTCAATCGCACGTCATAGGCCCGGCCACTACCGTTCAAATTAGATTTGGATCGGGTACGTTCCACAAAACCATCATCGAATAACTTGGCATAGCCTCCTAGTGCTTGGTTACGTGTATCGCCTTTCATGGTATGGCCACCAAAAAACTGGCCTGCTTCATCACTTGCGATAGAAGCATTACTTAAAATGCCATCGATAAAGAGACCGGCAATAGATTCAAGCGTTATATCGCTGTATAGGGTGCTTGGGTCATTCGGTGGCGGATTCTCTGCACAATATGCCTCCCGGTCTTTTTTAGGCAGGCCAGCATGTCCGCTTTTCCATTGCTCCAGCTCTTTCCGGTATGCCTCGTACTGTTTACGCTCATGCTTAATGATTGCCTGATCTGCTAGATTTCGGCTTGTACTCTTACGGCTTCCGCTTTGACCTTCAGTCAGTAAAAATAAACTACATGGCTCGCCGTGTGCATTAAACGGATGAGGTGCATTTACTTTAGCCTGGGCAATATGTGACATTGCCCCAATCACACATTGGGCAGTCATGGCAATTGGGGACTGTACGTGTTCCGATATCGCTATTACCGCATCTTGTGCCAGTGGTGGCAGTGCATGAATCGGGTAAGGATTCAAAGTGGTTTCTGATTGAGATAAAGGCAATAACTCGCCCCATTCAGTCGGCTTATTTAATCGCTCAATTGCCTCGTCAATAAACGCCAGTATTTCGGCTGTACCATCCTCTTTATCGAACTGATAGAAAAACTCACTCACACCAATTTTTAAATACTGGTTAAGCAATCTTACAGCCGTGTTTTGTTCCAGCTTTTGAAATGGTTCAAGATTTATATGCTCAGGTCGGACCGGTAAATAAAGCTGCTTGTATCCTGCTGCAGATAACTGATTAATCACAAATTGGATTTGTTCAAAATCAAACGGCTTGAGCTGTGTGAGATTTGCATTGCATAAGGTGGGCAATACGACCAATACAACGGCATAGCCAGTCTGTGCGACCTTAAAGAATGATTCTAGACTGTAAGTAATAATGACAGGCTGGGTATGGTCAAAATGACCATACCTGGCAAAACCTTTAGCCAATCCATCAGGGATGACCGCTACACGTTGCACATCCTGTATGACGGCACACTGTACAAGCTCCATTTGCCCATCATAGATAGGCATGATTAAGGGCTGCTCATAAGTAACGCCGTTTATATCCACACTGCCATCATCGACATAGATCGGCTGCTCAGGACTGCCAAAACGCTGTATCAATGGATGTGATAAATAAGCCTCATCAAACGATACAAGCTGTGTGCATTGCGCTAAAATGGCATCGGGTGCTATTAGTTCTTTGGGGTGGTCATAATCAAGCATTGTGGCTACCCCCTTTTCCCGTAACCGCATAAACTGCATTTTCTAATGATTCTTTTAATTGCCCTACTACTAAGAACAAGCCGTGTATAGCTGATGCCGTATGGCCTTTGGATAAATAAAAATCTGAGAGTTCTTCAAGTGTGACCAGGATGCCAGTAGCTTGATTAACAAATATTGAAATATTTAGTTTTGTTTTTACACTGGCACTCTCAATCTCTTCTAGAGCACCATTTGCCAGCATGCCGCAAACGCTTATCATGGCCTTAGCCTTATCATCAGAAAGGTCACACTGGTCATAGCTGACATACAACCGAAATAATGAGCCTTCTAGTGACTCAAGAATGACTTGAGCATTTTCTAAAAGGTCTTGAGCTGTTTTATTGATTTGGTTTGACATGATTAAGCCCCTTCACTTTCAAAAGCCAAAGGCAAGATAGCTTCAATCATTTCTAGTTTTGTTTGAATTTCGATAATAAGATTGGCGACAATTTCCGCTTTAATCATTAGCCTGTTGCCGCCTTCAAAACATTGAAAAGTAGCAATCGAAATGTCTTTTGCACTTGCTACCAATTCAAAAGCAACATCTTGGGCATTTAAATGATTAGCTTCATGGTGAGGTGCAAAAAAAGCACTGGTAGTACCTAAATCTGGGTTATAGGCTTTATTGATTTGATTCGACATTGTTACACTCCCCATACTTTTTTAAGCATTGAGGAAATGCGCTTAACTAATCCCTGCTTTTGTGCAAAGTCATTAGACTGGATACGTTGGCGTGTAATTTGATGAATATTAGGCATGATTAATGCGCTCCTAGATTTAATTTAGAAGCTCTGCCAATTACGACCAAGTAATTAAGGTGGCAAAGCTGAAAGGGGTTGGTCGACCAGTAATCTAGGTAACTGGCACACTCGAAAGTGTCCCCCTCCAACTTCACCATAACATGCGAACGCATAGAGAAATTACGCATACAAAAAAAGCCCATTAAGCGGACTGTATGCGCTAGATATTCATAGCCGACCAAAGCTAACTTCGAGATTTTGCTCAAAGCGAAGTAACTATAACCATACTTAGGCATATTGGCAATATTGAATGATTTATTTTTCATGCTTTCACCTCACTGCACCAAGTTGATATTGATATTTGAATCAATCAAAACGTCGTCATTCGATAACCCTACCTGCTGGCAGTTATCCATCATTTGCAATAAATGCTGTTCTGCTTCTTCAAAGCTAATGCCGAAATGCTTTGCAATGTCCTCTAGGCGGTACATTGGCTGGCCGTCATCCGTGTAACCGCTTGGTAGTGGTAGTAGGTTTAGCTCTTTCGCCTTTTGGTTCATTTCCGCTTTGATATGTTCAGGGGTGTAGTGCATTGTCAGGATAAGTGCCTGCTCTGTGATAGGGTGGTGTTCCCCGTACTGCTCAAGCATTGTTTTGTAGTGGTCAAAGGCTTTAAAAAACTCAGGGTCTACATGCTCAGTCATTGTTAAGCCCCTTAAAAGTAAGCTGTAAATTTGCTTTGCATGTTTCAATACGGACGGCGTTTAAATGCTTTTCATGTTTACGGCGGTGCATACCTAAGCTATGAAATGTGCCTTTGTCCTTGGATACTTTTTCCTGCATACATAGGCGGTTCAGTTCTTCATAAGCGGTTTGCCGTGCTGAATATGAACCGGTCTTGCGGATCGAGGGCAGCACCTCAGCAAATACCCAATTTTGGAAATTCAGCGCTTCGGGTTTAGTCGACCTAAAGACAATCCGGTAAAGGTTTTCTTCACTAATAAAAGTGAGTTTTTGAGTTCCGCCATTGGTAGGGGTATACATGAAATGTACACCCTTTTCATTTAGGCTAAATCGGCTTGCGTGAGCATTTTTAATATCTAATGCTTTACACACATCAGGAAAACAAAACAAAGGTTCGCCACTGGTATCAAGGGCAACTCTTACGCCGTGTTCATTAAAATTAAATATTGCTGGTTTCATGCCTGCACCTCATCTAGTTCATACCGTGCATGGGTTCCTTTACCGTTCAAGTTGGGTTCGTTGTGGGTTACGATGTTGTGCCCAGCAATACGTAAACGCTGAATGACGGCGCTCAACCGGTAGCAATCAAAATGATGAATAGCCTCAGCCTGTGAAAGTGTTTTACCAGTTTTAAGGTGGGCTAAAACTTGGGTTTGATGGTTTGTACTCATGCTTTGCCCCCTATGTTGATTCCATCCAGGAGGGTTGAAAGGTGGTGCATGGCCTGCTGTTCAGTATCAAGCATTTGTACGATGTGCTTAGGTGAGATATGAACAGTTTTAAGACGTGCTGGCCGGATATATTCAGCGAGGGCATCAATGCGCTTTTTGACAAGCTCTGTGTATTCCATAGGCTCATCAATGCCGGCTTTCATACTGCGCTGGTACTGAGTATCCAGTACGCCGTATAAATCATTTAATGTAGCTGAGGTGTCTTTTAACTGACTATGATTAATAGAGGTCACTAAATCACGGTTATAAACATCTTTGGCCACGGCGTTTAATTGCCGGCTGGCATTTAAGGCAATGGCTTTAATTTGAGTTTTAGTCATAGATTAAGCCTCCAATACTGCAAGGCTTTGCTTTTGCTTGTTGTGCCACTCCACAAGCTCCGCATAGTCAAAATAGACTGGGGCCTGCTTAGCAGTTCCCATCTTAATTGCCTTCGGAAAATCAGCGTCAGTACGCACGATGTGGCGCAACGATTCGCGGCTTATGTCTAGTAGCTCACAAGCGGTTTTGAATTGGACGCGGATTGGATTAATAGTCATTTATGCACCTATATGGCTAAATATTGTTAGGGCATAAAAGCAAAAATGTGGATAGGTGGGGTAACTGGGGTAAAGAAAGAAAATACCCTAGCTTGGGTAGGTAGGGTATATATAAATCAATTATTTAGGTGGTATTTATTTTTTATAATTTTTATCTCTTAGATTGCCCCAGCTTACAAAAGGAGTTGTGATTTCCCGTATTTTTGAAGCTGATCCAGCTTTTTTATTTACCTCATAGCATGTATTGTTCTCTAGCCATTTAATGGCTTTATTAGTATGACTATCACTCTTTGGGTTAGTAATATAAATATGCTCCCATAATTTAATTGAGAGCACTAAATCAGGTGCGTATCGGTCAGTAGCTGATTCATCAAAAATCAAGGCTAAAAGATTGTTTTCTTCTACTCGCTCAATTAGCGGTTCTGATTCCAACTGCTTAATACGTTCTTGTGCTGCTGCCAGTTCGCCCCTTAGTCGTGCAATCTCAGCATTCTGATTCTCAATATTTGGCTCTGTCTGTTGAAGTTTTGGAATGCCAAAAGTCGATTGATTTTGTTGTGATAGATTGTCGTTAAAGCCAGCAATCACATGATTACGATCAAATAAAAATTGTTGTAATGATGTCCTAGAAATCATGCCATCATTATCCATATCTAATTTTTGAGCTTTTAATCCACCCTCAATAACCTTTACAGCTTGTATATGTTCTCCATACCTCCATGCATCATAAATTAAATCACCACTATCTATATATGCCTGCATTTTCTCTGGCTCATCAAAAGAGATGAAGCAAGCTGATTCAACAACTGTAAAGTAATCATTCATTGCTAGAATTTTTATATGTGACGGTAACAGGTTGTCTAATTGCTTTGTATTGTTTTCATCTTGATAGGGAATTTGCTCATATTCATGCGGTTGATCCATAAAGCTATAGATAAATAATTCATCCTTAGCTATCTCTAAATCAGGAATATCATCTTTCAATATATTTAAATAATGAGTATCCCAAATGTATTGCTGGCGCTTATCTAAATTGGCATCTTCTGTACCAAATACATTAAGCTCCTTAATACAATCTAAATTTAAAAAGTCAGCTCGAATCCAATAGTTTTCCTCACAACCCCTGCTGTATTTATTGTTATTTGCAACCCTAAAAGATGGGTAATGTTTTTGATCTTTAGCAACATATTCCAACCAGAAAAAACAGTGATTTTCACCACACCAATGAGTCTCATCGATTGATGAGCTAGTGGCTTCTATTTTGTAATTATTTTGGCGCGCATAACTATCTAGCTGACCAGGCACATTTTTATTCAAAAGGTAAGCTGATACCTCATAGATATTGGAATTGGTTTTTTCAGCCAATAGATTTATAGCTTCTTTTAATGAAATAAATTTTAAGCTTTCATCTTCTTTTATTAAATTCAATAAACCCATTTATGCCTCCCACAGCATCCCAATAAAATAGCTAAGCCAATCAGATTGGGTATCTGACTTTCGGTAGCGAACCTAGACTTAGCAAACTGAATATAAACGATATTTAATTATAATTGTGTATATTTGGGTAAGTGGTGTGACAAGGTATGTCGCAATAGAACTATACGAATCGCAAACTGTCGCAATCGAATCGCAAACGGTTTGCGAAACGCAATCCCTTATATAGCAAGACATACAAAGCCTATTCGCAAAATCGCAGAGTTTCTAGGGAAATATATTAAAATGCAGATTGAGCGATAAGGTTTATCACTTAGCCAGTTTTGCGTATTTAAAATTAATCACATCATTGCTTAAAAGCTGCTGAGTGAAGTCATAAGGACTTATAAAGCTGTTCTGATTTGCTTCCAGGTAGTCACTCCACCAATTCAACATAGCTTTCCGTTCTTCCATGTATTCTGCTTGGTGCGTATATGCCAAACGTACCTGGTCACGCTCTTGGTGGCTCATTTGCTTCTCTACTGCTTCCTTTTGAAATAGCGTGCTTTGTACCAGGGCAGAACAAGCCATACCCCTAAAGCCATGCCCGCATATCTCATTATCAGTGTCATACCCTAAACGGCGCAAAGTATTATTGATTGTGGTTTCACTGATAAAGCCTTGAGGGTCGCCGTTCTTGGGAAAAACATTTTTAGTCATGTGACTATAGATATGAATTTCATTAAGAATAGAAACAACCTGAGGCGATAAAGGTATCAGGTGCTCAGTTTTCATTTTGGCACCACGATTAGAATACTTCTGTCCTTCTATTAATTCCCGCTCTGGTGGTATGGTCCATATCCCCTTTTTAAGATCGAACTCAGTCCAACGAGAAAAACGTACCTCACTGGAACGCGCAAAGGTATGCAATGTGAACGCCGTGCATAATCTTGTTAATGGATAGCCAGTATCACTGTTCAATCTTTGCAATAGCTCAGGCAGTCGTTCAAGTGGTAATTGCGGATAGTGTTTTGCCTTATTGGTCTTAACAAATACGTCCTTTAAGAAATAAGATGGGTTTTCCTCTAATAAACCTCTTGAGATTGCATAAGCAAAGATGGCACTAAATCTCTGTCTTGTTTTCTTAAGTACCTCTGTAAATCCTTTTTCCTCAATTGACCGCAAAACCATAACTAAATCTTTAGGCTTCACTTCATCAATAGACTTCTCTCCAATCAAGGGGAATACATACTCTTCTAAATTTCTTAATGCTTTGTTTGCTGTATCGGGTATCCATCTGCCTGTATTGCTGTATTCCTTGTGCCAGTCCCGGGCTATGGCTTCAAAACTAAATGAGTTGTCCTTTTTATACTTTTGGATTTCTTCATATTCGATTGGATCTATACACTGTGCCAATAACTTTTCATATTCGCGGCGTTTATCCCTTGCTGACTTTAGACTTAATGCGGGAAAGTTGCCTAACGTCATCAATCCATCTTTACCATTGGCTTTTTTATATTTATATCGCCACACCTTAGTGCCACTCTTTCGGACAAACAAAATTAAGCCCTGTCCATCGTATAAAGAATAGTCTTTATCTTGTGGCTTGGCGCTTGTGCATTTGGAATCTGAGAGCGGTGTTATGTGCTTGGCCATAGTCAGAATAAGGATACAAAAGTGGATAGAATCGAATATATCCTCATATATATCCTTATAACTTGCAACTATATCCTTATTTATTTTGTTATGTTCTGCTATGTTTTTATATAAGTCCTTGTATATAAAGGGCTTAAAACTATGTTCTTGTATATTTTGCTATTGATTTGGTGCGCTCAGCGGGACTCGAACCCACGCCACAGGCTTCGGAGACCTGTACTCTATCCAGTTGAGCTATGAGCGCGCGATGCACATCATAACAAAAAAAACCGTAAGGTAAAGCAACTATATATAAGTCATCAATTTTTGTGCTTATACTTTGAGCAATGTTCCATTATTGTAACAGACAATTCCTGCTTATTTACTTGGTTTATTCAGCAAGATCACTCACAATACTCATACTATTCACCAGGTGAGAATTTCATGACTGATGCATTGACCTTGAGGGACGTATCCAAAACCTATCGTAACGGTTTTCAAGCACTAAAAGGAATCAACCTAACGGTACCTGAAGGTGAGTTTTATGCCCTCCTTGGTCCAAATGGTGCGGGTAAATCAACCACCATCAGCATCATTAGCTCACTGACCAAAAAAACCTCTGGTACAGTGGAAATTTTTGGCCATAATCTGGATACCCATCCTTCAGAAGCCAAACAATGCCTAGGTGTCGTACCGCAAGAATTCAACTTTGGTCAGTTTGAAAAAACCTTTGATATTTTGGTGACTCAAGCCGGCTATTACGGTATTCCTAAAAAAATTGCAGAAAGCCGAGCTGAAGAATATTTAGAAAAATTAGGCTTATGGGAAAAACGTGGCATACAGGCACGCATGCTTTCTGGCGGAATGAAACGCCGTTTGATGATCGCCCGTGCCATGATGCATCAACCTCGGCTGCTCATTTTAGATGAACCGACTGCCGGTGTAGATATTGAATTACGCCGTTCAATGTGGGATTTTCTCACCGAAATGAACGAAAAAGGCACATCCATTATTCTGACTACGCATTATCTAGAAGAAGCTGAAATGCTATGCCGTCGCATTGCCATTATCGACCGTGGTGTGATTAAAGAAGATACCAGCATGAAATCTTTCTTGAATCAGCTCAGTGAAGAATCCTTTATTTTTGATTTGGTCGAACCGATTCAACCGCTGCATCTTGAAATTATTGGTGTGCGTTTTAATTTAATTGATCCTGTCACTTTAGAAGTCACCATGGATAAGGCACATACCGTGAATGAATTGTTCCAACTGCTGGAAGCGCAAGGCATTCAAGTGCGCAGTATGCGTAATAAATCGAATCGCTTAGAAGAACTGTTTGTGAAAATGGTTGAAAAAAATCTTGACGGAGCTGCGCAATGAACTTTAATCAACTCAGTGTTGCGCTGTATACCCTGGTACATAAAGAAGTGCGTCGCTTCATGCGCATCTGGCCACAAACCTTATTGCCGCCTGCCATCACCATGAGTTTATATTTCGTGATTTTTGGCAATTTGGTCGGTTCGCGAATTGGCACAATGGGCGGCTTTAGCTACATGCAGTTTATTGTACCAGGCCTGATTATGATGGCCGTAATCACCAACAGTTATGCCAACGTCTCCTCCAGTTTTTTTAGTGCAAAATTCCAGAAAAGCATTGAAGAACTGATCATGAGTCCTGTACCGCTGCATATGATTTTGTGGGGCTATGTAATTGGTGGTGTTTGCCGGGGTGCCTTGGTTGGTATCATTGTCACTGCCATGAGCTTGTTTTTTACCGACTTATATATCACCAACTGGTTCGTCACTATATATACCGTGCTGATTACGTCATTTTTATTTTCATTAGGCGGTTTTATTAATGCTGTTTATGCAAAATCATTTGATGATATTTCGATTATCCCCACTTTTGTACTGACTCCACTGACTTATTTAGGTGGTGTATTCTATGCCATTAGTGCTTTAAGTCCATTTTGGCAAAATCTCTCTTTAATTAACCCGATCGTATATATGGTCAATGCCTTCCGTTTCGGCATTTTAGGTCATAGTGATGTTAATGTTTCCATTTCATTGACTGTGATTACCTTATGTTGTGCTGTGCTATATGGCATAGCGTACTATTTACTTTCTCGTGGTTCAGGAATGCGTGAATAATGAGTGTAGAACATTCTCTATTAGGTAAAGACACCAATTATCCAACAGAATATCAACCCGATATTCTGTTTCCAATTTCACGTGCCACTGCACGTGAAAAATACGCCCATGTTGAAGGTATTCAGCAAGGTCAAGACTGGTGGCATGTTTTTGAAATTTCCTGGCTCAATGCTGCAGGCATTCCTCAAGTTGCAATTGGCCGTATAACTCTACCGGCATCTTCACCTAACCTGATCGAATCAAAATCTCTCAAGCTCTACTTTAATAGTATGAACTTTACCCAATTCGATTCAAAAGAAGCATTTATTGCAACGGTCGAAAAAGATTTATCTGCTGCGGCAGGTGCACCGGTCACGCTGACTTTATTTCAGGTAGATGATCTGGATATTTCCAAACCTGAAGGAATCTGTATTGATGATTTAAGCCCTGAACGCCTGGAAAACCATCCAGATGCGAGTTTATTAACATTAGACACAGAAAATAGTGAACAAGTTGAAGTACAACTTTATTCACATTTACTACGCAGTAACTGTCCAGTCACCGGCCAGCCAGACTGGGGCACAGTTTTTATACGTTATCAGGGTAAAAAACCTTGTTATCGCAGTATTTTAGCTTATATTATTTCTTACCGTCAGCATAACGGTTTCCACGAACAATGCGTGGAACAGATGTTTGCCGACATCTGGCAAAACCTTGCGCCGGAAAAACTGATGGTATATGCAACTTATACACGTCGTGGCGGATTAGACATCAACCCTTGCCGTGTATCCGATGCGACATGGATGCCTCGCCCCATTCGTTTGGCGCGACAATAAAATGAAGAATATTGAGGTTGTTTAACATGCCATTTTTTGGTTTTATTCCTTCTGCAGAATTATTAACAAGTATTCAAACAGGTCAGGAAAAGAAAAATTCCAGCGAACCGCTATACCCTTTACGCGACAAGACTGCATTGCTGATCAATGATGAAATCATTGATGCTATTTTGACTGAGCTTGTGCGTCGTTTCCCAGCCAGTGATAAACGTGATACCGCTGAAAAACTGGCCGGTTATGTCAAATCAACCGTTGCAGTTTTATTGAAACAGTTGTTGAGCAAATCCTCCAATGATGTAGTAAAACAGTCAATTGAGTTTTCACAAAAAAGCCTGTTTAAAGATGCAGATGGCAATTTCCGTGTAGGTGAACCATTAGATGCCAGTCTGGTGACCAATCTTAAAAATAGTTATGCGGAAATTAAAGCAGGCAATGAGGTAAATAAAGCAGTCTTAACTGAACTTTATAAGCAGTTTGCTGAAGCGACCGTACGTCATTTCATGAATGACTTTAATAAAACCCTAGATTTAGGCATGATCAAGCGTAAAGCTGCCGATCTGGGTTCTGCTGCAGTGATTAAAGCCGTACATATTGCTGTGGAAAAAATCATTCCGCATCTAACTAAAGGTGAGTTATTGGTACTGGCTGAATATCACGATACCTTATTTCATGCTTGAGCACATTTAACATGATCTAAAACCTGGCAATCGCCAGGTTTTTTATTGCAAAATTTTATTCCCAAACCATAAGTGCAGCACTACTGTCTTTGTGAGTATTTGTCTTGATCAAATTTATAGATGTACTGGGTATTATATAAATTTCAGAAAAGGCTTTATGATCTCTGCCTCAATCATTTATACAAATAATTTCAATATAAAGTGTTGAGCAAAATCAAACCCTACTGAATTCACTTTTTATACTATTTTAGGGCTTAAATTTTTATCTCTTTCACGTTTTTTATAGCAACAATCATCAAGAAAAATTTCAATTTATGAACTTGTAAGATGGTTGTCTAGCAAGCAGATTCTTGCATGCTTGAATAAGAAATAAAAAAGCAGGAATTTTTCTAAATTTTGTTTTCAAATAGACTTTTTTAGCGATCTGATACAAAGAAGCCATAACAGAACATATTTTTACCTGACCGGTAAATATTAGATGATTTATTACAATTAAGCATCCATCCAACCAGATACAATGTTCTGATGTTTTTTCAGACAAACACCTCCTGATAATGCAAAATCACTACTAAATTTCATATTCTGGGCTTATATAAAACGTATCATTGCAAACAATATAAAGAACCGGGCTGGATCAGCTTAAGCAGACTGAACTTTAATTTGCAGTTCTTCTGCTGAGTATACACAGTACAGTTCAAAGAACTGGCATCAAATACATGGATTTATGCAATAAATAACGTTCTTTGTCTTTTTTTGTATATGGACTTGTGGATACAGCCCTGGTCAATGCTATCTTAACCACTTGAAAAATTCCGTTATCTTTCATGAAATGGATTTTTGGTCACTATATTTGTAATACCGTCTTTTAGCGTCGTGAAGTCAATTTACACACACTGATTATGTTTTTGGAACTTTGAGTAATATGTTAAGTATCAACTTTTATAACAGCATTAAACGTCTTCCTTTACTTCTCGGTGCACTTTCCATCACCAGTTTCTGTCAAGCTAACGATTTTTATAATAACCCCGCATATAACAGCTTTAAACAAAAGACCATGCAAACTTATAGCTTGAGTGCAGAACAGGTCGATTGGGCCATGAATGGCTCAAAAAACCTGCCTAATATCATCAATATCATGAACCGCCCTGGTGAAAGTAAACCCTGGTATGAATATAAAACCAATTTTATGGCGGAAAGCACCATTCAGCGTGGGGTACGTTTCAAAACTCAATATGCCGACACTTTAAACCGCGCTGAACAGCAGTTTGGTGTACCGCAATCGATCATTTTAGGGATTTTAGGGGTAGAAACCGGTTTTGGTGCCAATAAGGGTAATTTCATTACCCGTGATGCCCTAGCAACCCTAGGCTTCGGCTATGAGCGACGTGCCCAGTATTTCCAGAATGAGCTCGCGGCACTGATTGCATGGACCTATAAAGATGGAGTACCTGCCAGCTCAGTGGTTGGCTCTTATGCTGGAGCGATTGGTTATCCTCAATTCATGCCGAGCAACATTAGCAAAATGGGCGTGGACTATGATGGCAATGGACATATTGACTTAAGAAATTCTGCCGTAGATGCTATTGGTTCTATTGCCAACTACTTGGCACAACATGGATGGCAACGCAATCAACCCATCGGCTTTGCTGCCCGCTATACAGGGAATAATCCAGACTCAATTATTGCAAAAGATTTGGAACAGCCAACACCATATGGCGCTTTAAAAACTCAAGGCATCACCCCGATCAATCCGATTGTACAAATTGATGATCTGGATATGGTAAATATTATTCAACTTCAAGATAGTTATGGCCCGATTTATTATATTACCTATCCAAATTTTCAGGTCATTACGACCTACAACAAGAGTCGCATGTATGCTACAGCGGTATGGCAATTAGGTAACGAAATCGTCAGTCGTTAAGACTGATTTTTACCAAACAACACTAAAGTCAAGATTTATTTTTGATAAATTGTTCATAAAATGAACATATTAAACATTATGTTACAATATTGATTAAATTTTAATCTAAAAACGATGCTTTTCTGTACTTTTTGTAATTATTTTAATTAAAAAGTAGACAGCTTTAGCTTGGCATGAATATTATCCATCTCGTCAAATGTAGTTGCAAAAGAGAATTAACAGACTTGATCGCTTTTATTTCAATCGCTTAATTGAGATAAAAGAGCAGTCTTTAGGAGTTTAATAATGCATTCCTCGATAAAGTATATTTTAGCCTTAACTACCACCTTTGCCCTGAGTCAGTCTCAAGCAGAATTGGTGCAGTCATCATTTAATACCGATAGTGACAACTCCCGCTTGGCCACGCGTGTATTAAATAAAGATGCTCAAAATTTTAATTCCCACTTTTCAAATTTAAATAGTCTTTCAATCGCTGAACGTTCTGGTGATAAAATTCGTCGTCAAACGATTGCCGCAAAAATTGAAATCCCTGCAGACGAGCCTTCAGTGATTGAAAAGCTAAATACTGTTGCATCGAATACAGTACGTAAATTTAGCCAAACTGGTGCAGCTTCTTGGTACGGTCGTCAGTTCCATGGCCGTAAAACTGCAAGTGGTGAAACTTTCGATATGAATGGTTTAACTGCAGCTCACCGTAGCTTGCCATTAAACTGCTATATTCGCGTAACCAATAAAAACAATGGTAAGAGCGTAGTGGTAAAAGTGAATGACCGTGGTCCATTCCATGGTAATCGTGTTCTAGACTTATCTTATGGTGCTGCAAAACAACTCGGTATTACCAATGCAGGTACTGCAAAAGTAAACATCGAACGTGTGGATGGTCCAAATTCATAAGAGCTTGCCAGACTCCTGATACATTTGACACAAAAGCCACTTCTCGTGGCTTTTTTAATGCCTGACCAAAAGTAACCATCTCCCCAATCTTGTTCACAACACCCCAACATCACCCATCCTTTACAAACAAATATTACTAAGCCGCTCATGTGAGGACTGCTGTCTGATTTATATTTTATCTTTACAAGAATAAAGCATGGATTGATGGATGTTCATCAATAAAAAGCCGGAGTAAACAAGGAAAGCTATAACAGAATGGCTGAATGAATATAGTGAAAACCATCAGAACAAAATTAACAAAGTCATTCACTGAGCTTATGTGCTCGCTATTTTATTTTCGATCATTGCTCTTGCTCATTTCAGTGCGTTAATCACGGCCTTAATTTTGGTTTTAAGCTTGGTCTTTTTACACGACTAAACTTAGTCCTTGCTGTCGCAATGGCTGCTCTCATTCTAATCATGGCGTGGCTGATTTTTATTTTGCCTCTAGGAACAGGATTTTATATTGCGCTTTTCATTTTAGCCTGAATTGGGCAATTTTATAGCCATAAGGTCGAGAGAAAAAGTCTTCCTTGTTTAAATATCTCCAGTTCCTCCTCATTGGCCGCGTATGGTGCATGAATGCCCACACAATTGAACCACCAGCAAAAATTTAAACCCGCCAAAAATCGAAAAACAACGCAATTTAAGAGCACTTATCGTTTTAGCCTTCTAAAGGACCTTTATTGATAGATTCTCCCTTTCTATTTCAACCATACTTCTGCATATCATTATTGTGGAGCGTGAGTAATCCAGTGAATTAACCCACCTTTTTCAGAGTACTCATATTCTTCATAGAACCCGACCGTATCTCCCTTTTGCAATCCATCAATGTGGGAACTTAAATAGATATTATGAGCCACTAACACGGTTAGGCCATTCTGCAATTGTAGAATAAACTTTTGATGACGTGAGCCGTTGTTATCATCCACTAAAACCACTTTGACTGTTCCGCTTGACTGGAGCTGTATATTGTTTTTTGTGTTTGAAAGGCCTGTTGAATTTTTGCATCATCATTTGGAATTTGAAAATTTGATGCTTTCGAATCTAGAGAGGCTTTCTGAAATTGTGATTTCGATAAAATTTCAGTATGTGCTTTTGAATTGCGGAGCAATTCATTTAAAGGATTTTGCCGTTGTTGTAAATCAATACCAAAATAGACAGCAACTAAAACAAAAATAATGGCATCGATACCCATCTGGGCTTTGTTCACCATCTTTATTGCTCTCTCACAATTTTAAACTCCGCATAAAAAAAGCCCCAAACGGGGCTTTTTTTGCAAATAATCAGAGATTATTTTGCAGCAGCTTGAGCAGCAGCAACTTCTTCAGCGAAAGAAAGTTCAGCTTTTTTCTCAATACCTTCACCCACTTCGAAGCGAACGAATTGAGCAACTGTAGTCGCTGTTGATTTAAGAACATCAGCAACTTTCTTGTCGTTGTCGATTACGTACATTTGACGCTCAAGAACAACTTCGTTCAAGTATTTTTCAACTGAACCAGTTACCATTTTTTCAACGATGTTTGCAGGTTTACCTGATTCCAATGCTTTCGCTTCAGCAATTTCTTTTTCTTTAGCGATAAGATCAGCAGATACGCCTTCCGCAGTTACAGCAACTGGGTTGAACGCAGCAACGTGCATCGCAATACCTTTACCAGTCGCAGCATCACCGTTGTAAGATACAACAACACCAATTTTTAAACCGTGTTTGTAAACTGCAAGGTTTTCGCCTTCAACAATTTTCGCACGACGTACTTGGATGTTTTCACCAATTTTTTGAACAAGAGCAATACGCGCTTCTTCAACAGTTGAACCATCTTCAAGTTTCAATTCAGCAATTTTAGCAGCATCAGTTTCGTTTGCAGCAAGCGCAGCAGCAGCAACTTTAGTCGAGAAACCAGCAAAGTTTTCGTCTTTAGCAACGAAGTCAGTTTGGCAGTTTACTTCTACAAGAATAGCTTTGTTGCCTTCTTGAACAATAGTGATTGCACCGTCAGCAGCAATGTTACCAGCTTTTTTAGCTGCTTTTGCTTGACCAGATTTACGAAGGTTATCAATCGCTAATTCGATGTCACCGTTCGCTTCTGTTAAAGCTTTTTTACATTCCATCATTGCTAAACCAGTACGGTCACGCAATTCTTTTACCATGCTCGCAGTAACTGCAGTCATGTTATTCTCCTAAATACGGTAGAAAAATGAATCTGTTCAACAAAAACGGCCCAAAGTGTTCTCTGGACCGTTTCGCTTTCTTGACGCTTAATTTGCCACGGTTACATGTCGCAAAAATGACAATTCTGCATCAAAACGCATTAAGCCTCTGGAGCTTCTTTAGCAGCTTCTTCGCCTTTAGCTTGAGCATTTGCTTGTGATTGAGCGTACTCTTTACCAGCAAGGATAGCATCAGCCATAGCAGAAGCGTAAAGTGTAACCGCACGGATCGCATCGTCGTTACCAGGAATAACGTAATCTACGTTGTCTGGGTTAGAGTTTGTATCAACGATACCGATTACAGGAATACCCAAGTTTTTAGCTTCTTTAATCGCGATTGATTCGTGGTCAACGTCAATTACGAATAATGCGTCAGGTAAACCACCCATGTTTTTAACGCCGCCTAAAGCACGTTCAAGTTTTTCCATTTCACGAGTACGTTCTAAAGCTTCACGTTTAGTAAGTTTAGCAAAAGTACCGTCAGTAGATTGAGTTTGAAGATCTTTTAAACGGTTGATAGATTGGCGAAGTGTTTTCCAGTTCGTCAACATACCACCTAACCAGCGGTGGTCTACATATGGTTGACCAGCGCGTTGAGCTTGTTCACGAATGATGTTAGAAGCAGCACGTTTAGTACCAACAAACAATACTTTGTTCTTTTTGCTTGCAAGATTGTTAACAAAGTTCAAAGCATCATTTAACGCAGGAACAGTGTGCTCAAGGTTAATGATGTGAATTTTGTTACGCGCACCAAAGATGTATTCGCGCATCTTTGGGTTCCAGAAACGAGTTTGGTGACCGAAGTGAGCGCCTGCTTGAAGAAGGTCGCGCATGCTTACGTTGTAATCTGCCATTTTCTTTACCTTAAAGTTTGGGTTAGGCCTCCATATATCCGCATTCTCCACTCTTGCGAGCACCCAGAGAAATGTGTCGATATATGTGCGGATTTTATTGCCCCATCGCACAAAGCCCGTGAAATTTATTCACGAAAAAGCATTTGATAAAATGGGCGGCTATTTATACCATAGTCACACACAAATTTCCAAAAGTTTTTAAAGATCATGAACAGTACTTACGAAGCTCCCCGTCGACTCATTAAAACCCCTGAAGAAATTGAAAAAATGCGTGTGGCGGGTCGACTGGCGGCTGAAGTTTTGGATATGATCAAACCGCATATCAAACCGGGTGTCTCTACACTCGAACTGGATACCATCTGCCACGATTATATCGTCAATAAACAGGATGCCATTCCTGCCTGTCTTGGTTATGGTGCAGCACCCGGCCGTCCAGCTTTCCAGCATGTGATTTGTACTTCCGTCAACCACGTAGTGTGTCACGGCATTCCATCTGCAAGCAAAATCCTGAAAAAAGGCGATATTCTGAATATTGATGTCACTGTCATTAAAGACGGCTATCACGGCGACACCAATATGATGTATATCGTCGGCGGTGAAACTTCAATTCTTGCCGATCGTTTATGCAAAGTGGCGCAAGAAGCCATGTACCTCGGTATTGCGACGGTAAAACCAGGTTCTACAATTGGTGATATTGGCAATGCCATCCAGAAATATGTTGAATCAGAACGTTTTGGCGTAGTCCGTGAATATTGCGGTCATGGTATTGGCACTGTATTCCATGACGAACCGCAAGTTTTGCATTATGGTCAACCCAATACCGGCATGGTGCTTGAAGAAGGCATGACCTTTACTATTGAACCGATGGTAAACGCTGGCGACTGGAAAACCAAAATCTTAGGTGACAAATGGACGGTGGTGACCAAAGATCATAGCTTGTCCGCACAATATGAACACACCCTTTTAGTGACAAAAACCGGTGTTGAAGTATTGACTGCACGTCCTGAAGAAGACCTGTCCCGCTTTAATCAATAAGTTCATTTCAAATTGATTTAAATGGCTACCTCTGTTGTAGCCATTTTTATTTAAAGTTATCTTCAGTTAAACGTTTTGCTTAAAATCTGTACCACACTCAATTGATTTTCACTTTATTTTCCACATACTGCAGCACAGTTCAATTTAACACAGGGATTTTTCATGTCCGATTTTAGCAATGTCACCGTAACCCAAAATGATGATGACACCGTTTCACTACTGATTGATCACAAGCCTATCTCTGAACGTTACGGCATGAAATTTAGTGCCAGCATTGTGGATGAACTCAAAGCTTTGGCTGATGGTCAAAACATGAAACTGTTTGATCAGTTTGTATTTTCACATACCGATTTAAACTTTGAACATAGCTATCATTATGTGACTTGCATCCTCAAAGCAGAAGCTGGTTTCAAAGTGACGCGTAATTTTGTCTATACTATTACTGCCCAAGGTCAGCAGCCGATTGAACATGTCATTACCAAACAGGGGCAACCAATGACTACTGCTGATGTACATGAGTTCATTAATACCCATCTGCAAAAATCCTTAAATGATTATACCGATCTGAATTATGCTTATTGATGTTTAGTTTTTGTGACAACTTGCTAACACTCCACACACTACAATTAAATAGTGCACCATCTAATTGTAGTGTTCTTTTTCACTTAGTCATTCACATTTAATTATCACTTTTACCGCCATTTTTTAGTCATTCTTAGCCCTTTTATTCAGACTAATTATTTAATTATTAATTGTTAATGCTCAGCTGATTCAACCGGATTAAATACTTTTTTCCAATATTGCTATATTCGACCTCCCCTTTTTGGCGCAATTTAAGATAAGATAGTGTGCTTTTTTATTTTTTAATCCCTATAAGAAGGAATACTGCCGTGGACGTACGTCTCTCTGATCGTGTAAATGCCATCAAACCGTCCCCTACACTTGCTGTTACCAACAAAGCTGCCGAACTTAAAGCTGCTGGTAAAAACGTAATTGGTTTGGGTGCAGGTGAACCAGATTTTGACACCCCACAACACATCAAAGATGCAGCAATTGCAGCTATTAACAACGGTTTTACCAAATACACCGCTGTTGACGGTACTCCAGGTCTTAAAAAAGCAATTATTGCGAAATTAAAACGTGATAATAATCTTGACTATGCAGCAAACCAGATTCTGGTTTCTTGCGGTGGTAAACAGTCATTCTTTAACTTGGCACTTGCTCTGTTAAATAAAGGTGATGAAGTGATCATCCCTGCGCCATACTGGGTAAGCTATCCAGACATGGTACTCATTGCTGAAGGCGTGCCTGTTGTAGTGAAATGTGGTGAAGAACAACGTTTCAAAATCACGCCTGCTCAATTAGAAGCTGCTATTACTGACAAAACCCGTTTAGTGGTATTGAACAGCCCATCTAACCCTACTGGCATGATCTACACTAAAGCTGAACTTGAAGCTTTGGCTGAAGTTCTTCGTAAATACCCAGAAGTACTGGTTGCATCTGATGACATGTACGAACCAATCCGTTGGGACGACGAATTCTACAACATCGCCACTGTTGCTCCAGACCTTTACGATCGCGTAATCGTACTTAACGGCGTATCTAAAGCCTATGCAATGACTGGCTGGCGTATCGGCTATGCAGCGGGTCCTGCCAAACTGATTGGTGCGATGAAAAAAATCCAGTCTCAATCCACTTCTAACCCGACTTCTATTTCACAAGTTGCTGCCGAAGCTGCATTGAACGGTCCTCAAGACGTTCTTGAGCCAATGGTTGAAGCTTTCAAACGTCGTCACGACCTGGTTGTGAAAGGCTTGAACGACATCAACGGTATTACTTGCCTGCCTGCTGACGGTGCATTCTATGCTTATGCCAATATCCGTCCGTTAATTCGTGCCAAAGGTTTAAAATCTTGCACAGAATTCTCTGCATGGTTACTGGAAGAAACTGGTGTTGCCGTTGTTCCTGGTGATGCATTCGGTCTAGGCGGTTACATGCGTATTTCATATGCAACTGCTGACGAAGTTCTTGTAGATGCACTTGCTCGTATCAAGAAAGCTGCTGATTCAATCGAAGGCGTAGATGCAGCGATTGCTTCAATTGCTGCTGAAAAATAATCTGCTTTTTCTAAAGTAAGATTTAAAAAAACCCGCGATTTTCGCGGGTTTTTTATCTCAGGATTGATCTTTTTAAACCTAAAAATATCCAGAGTAATTCTACTTTAAACACATTTTAATTATTTCAATGTGCTTTGCGCATGCGTCTGATCAGGCGTAGTTCTCATCACCAAGGCAATTCCTGCTAAAACAATGACGGCAGACATGATCATCCGCCAGCTTAAAGTCTCACCAATAAACAGCGCGCCACCCATTATCGCCAAACACGGCACAGAGAGCTGCACACTGCTGGCTGTCACACGGTCAATCTGTTTCACAATGACATACCACAACACATAGGCACCGCTTGAGGCCAAACCACCTGACAGCACCGCCAAAAGCACACCTTGAGGCTGTGTAAAGCTGTGGGCATAAAACGCAGCGTAAGCCAGCAAGACAAAAGGAATCGCCATGACAAAATTAGCCAAGGTACTGACCAAGGGGTTTTGCATATTTTTGCCCGCAATGCTGTACATAGCCCAGCCTATTCCTGAAAGCACCATAATGGCTGCATAAACCAAATTTGGAGCATCTGCACCCGGAAGCAAGAGAATGAAAATGCCAATAATGGCAATACACAACCCGGCACCACGGCGCAGATTGATTTTTTCACCATGACATAGACCATAACCGACCATACTGAGCTGGACAGTGCCAAATAACAGCAATGCCCCGACACCGGCATCTATATGTAAATAAGCCAGTGAAAAAGCGACTATATACAGCGCCAGAAAAAAACCGTTTTTAACACTCCACTCAATTTTGGCTTTTTGTGCAGAAAACAGGTAAAGCACCAATAAAACGACAGCACCACTACAGACACGAATCAGACTAAAACTCATCGGGTCAATTTGCTGGCCTGCCAATACCAAACGGCATAAAACCGAATTGGCAGCAAAAGCCAGCATGGCAATCATGATTTTAAACAGCATGGTTGAGCGTCCCTATCAACAACCTGCTTTAGATATAGCCAATCTAGCTTTTTAAATCCATAGAAATTTGCCGATTCATTTTATAAAAAATACACATGAGCAAAATTCTGGAGATACATAACAATGATCCACACGCACTTGATGATCAACATTCAATCTTTACAAACTACTGCAAGTGACTCTCGACTTATCCTTTGGCAACTTTTTATAGTACGAGAGATAGTACGCTTAGTTTTATGCTTTAATAATTTTCTATTCTTTTGCTCATTCAATAAATTTTATTTCCCTAAGACCTGCTGCATATTTCTTGACGGTTTTGATCAACACCGCTAATTTAAAATCAAGTTCCTTTTTGGAACTTATAAATCAATAAGGAAATAAGGAAATAAGGAAATAAGGAAATAAGGAAATAAGGAAATAAGGAAATAAGGAAATAAGGAAATAAGGAAATAAGGAAATAATAACAATGAATCCCAAAGAAATGACTGGACTGCAACTTTTACAAGCCATTTGTAATGGCAGAATTGCAACACCCTCAATGAGTAAAAACATTCCCATACAGCCTTATGAAGTTTCGGAAGGCACGATTCATTTCAAAGTGAAAGCGGATAACCATCATTTAAACCCTTTAGGGGGCGTACATGGCAGTTTTGCAGCAACCGTACTGGATTCCGTTACTGGCTGTGCCGTTCACAGTATGCTGGAAGCAGGTGTGGGTTATGGCACCATCGATTTAAATATCAAAATGTGCCGCCCTATTCCTCAAGATCAGGAACTAATCGCTATAGGCAAAGTAATGAATATCAGCAAGAACCTAGGTATTTCTGAAGGTAAAATTGTCGATGAAGATGGCAAACTTTATGCCCATGCTACTGCGACTTGTATGATTATCCGTTAATACACAATATACTGCATTTAGAGCTTAAGTCATTTCCTAAGCTCTTATGCTAATGCATAATTAAACGGCAGATTTAAACGATTTGGTGAGTGCAGATAAAGACACTTCTGGACGTGAAATTCCCTTATAAATACATAAATACTTAAATACGCTATCGAGTGATATGGAAAGTTTTTTCTGTTCCGACACCGACCACACTTTTGAATTATTACGTCCGGATAAGGCACTGCCATTCAATTGATATAAATACAGGTCATGATCACGCTGCAAAGGTTGCTTGCGACCATTGGAATAACTATCTAAAAGTAACTGACAAGGTGAATTAATCAACCATTTATCGCTAAACCAAAGCTGCAATAAGTCACCTAAATATAAGGCTTGAGTTCCGACAGGCCAGACTTGGATATAAGCATCCTCAACAGCGGTCTGATAGCACTGCGGGTCTTGAATAATAGAAAGGTAATTGTCTTGATAAAAAGATAAATTTGAAAAAATTTCGGCAATCGTGAGCGTATGCATTCGCTTTCTCCTGTTTAGCCATTTTAGTGCTGGCAAGTTGGTTTAAATCCACACTGTTTGAACTTACATTCAAACGCTCTGTTATGCATTTAATCTAACAATCCAGTTTTGGCTGTGCAAGTTTTTTTAGGATTTTTAATTGAGTTGTTTAAATAAAAAGCATACGGCATAAAAATTAAGGAATCATGACACTTTTAGCTTGACCCCCTGTAAAATCTGCTTATAATCGCATGCAGATTCTCCAATAGCTCAGTCGGTAGAGCGACGGACTGTTAATCCGCAGGTCCCTGGTTCGAGCCCAGGTTGGAGAGCCAAATACAAAAAAGCCCGCAGCACTAAAGCGGGCTTTTTTTATTGCCTAAATAATCTATAATTATCTAGTCATCAGATAAACTCTAAGCCAGGCCATAAAAAAAAAGCGCATCGAAATGCGCTTTTTCTGTGTTCACTCACCTCAACATGGATCAATAGCAGGATTGTTTTTATTGTTGAGGTAAAGGAATATATTGTGAATTATTATTCTGTGCTTTACGTTCAGTCACCACCACATTCAGGGTTAATGGCTGCTCGTCTCGCACCACTTCAACTTTAATGGTGCTATTCGGTGCTTGCAAGGCTACATAATTAATCAAGTGGGAAGCAGAAGTAATCTGTTCTCCATTGACTTGGATAATTTTATCACCCTTTTTAATTCCCGCCTTGGCTGCAGGACCACGAGGAAGTACGTCAGCAACGACTACGCCAGTTTGCTTAGGTTCAAGAATATTGTCCTGTTGTACTGGCATGAGGCTAATGCCCAACCAGCCGCGAACTACACGACCGTCTTTCAGAATTGAATTGAGAATTTGCTGACACACTTTTGCAGGAATGGCAAAACCGATCCCCAATGAACCACCGGATTGCGAGAAAATAGCCGTATTCACACCAATCAGATTACCCGCCACATCAATCAGTGCCCCACCCGAGTTCCCCGGATTAATCGCCGCATCGGTTTGAATGAAGTCTTCATAAGTATTAATGCCCAAATCTGAACGGTTGGTGGCGGAAATAATCCCTTGAGTGACCGTTTGTCCCACACCGAATGGGTTACCAATTGCAAGTACCACATCCCCAACTTCATTGCCGCTGAGTTTAAAAGGCAAAACCGGCAGCTTGTCGAGTTCAATCTTAATCACCGCCAGATCAGAATCCGGGTCTGTACCAATCACTTTAGCGACTGCACGGCGTCCATCATTCAGACCCACCACAATCTGTTCAGCCTGAGCAATTACATGGTTATTAGTCAAGATGTAACCATCTGAACGTACAATAACACCCGACCCCAGACTGTTTTCATTTTGCTCCTGATCAAACTGTTCAGGGACCTGATCACCAAAAAACTCGCGAAATGCAGGGTCATTTAACAAAGGGTGCTCTGCTTTATTCACTTTCTGGGTAGTGAAAATATTTACCACCGCAGGAGCCGCCACCTTCACGGCATTACTGTAAGATTCGACTGCACCCGCCCTGTTGGTATTAACTAAAGGCTCGACTTTTTCTCTTGGCATTTTTATACCGTCAGATGCAACAGGGGCTTGTGGCTTCTGAGAATGTTGCCAGACAAGAAAACCGAGAGTGACTAAAACAAGTAAAACCCAAGGTAACCATGAAAAGGTGCGGCGCACGGTAATTTCCTCTAACAATATTTTAATTCGTTGATGACTAAGTAATTTATTGGCCATTGTAAAATGAAATACAGCAGGAAACTTAAAAATAATTCAGAGTTTTGTGCTGCTTTAGTTACAATTCAAAATATCTTTTGATGATATTCAATATTAAGGCTTTTGAGAAATTTATGGCAAAGCTCAGCGAGATTATTCAGTGGTGTGATCAAACCCTGAAATCACACGAATTTAAAGACTATGCACCAAATGGCTTGCAAATAGAAGGCAAACCGGAGATTAGCAGAATTTTGTGTGCTGTTACGGCATCTCAGGATGCGATTGAGGCTGCAATTAAACAAGGTGCCGACTTACTGCTGGTGCATCATGGCTATTTCTGGAAAGGTGAACCCTACCCGATTACAGGTATGCGTGGTAAACGTATTAAAAGCCTGATTCAGCATGATATCTCACTGGTCGGCTATCACTTACCTTTAGATAGTCACCCTACTTTAGGTAATAATGCCGCGATTGCCGAGATGTTAGCATTAGAAAATATTGAAGCTTTAGATCCAGCTGAACGCAACCCGATTGGCAATATTGGTTATTTAAAAAACGCCATGTCTGCTGAAGACTTTAAACAATATGTCTCTGAACGTTTAAATTTTAATGCCATTCACCTTCCTGCCGAAAAAACCAGCATTCAGAAAGTGGCTTATTGTACAGGTGGCGCTCAGGATTTTATTGGCAAAGCGGCGGAGCAAAATTGTGATGCGTACATTTCCGGCGAGGTCAGTGAACGGACTTTTTATGAGGCCAAAGAACTGAATGTGCACTACTATGCCTGCGGGCATCATGCTACCGAACGTTATGGGGTACAACGTCTGGCAAAAGCTATTTCAGAACAGTTCGATATTGAGTATAGTTACTTTGAATTAAACAATCCGATTTAATTTAATGACGGTTTAACATTTTCTTTATACGTATAAATTGAGGCTTTATTCTGTATTGTTATTTATAAGCAATGCGCAATTTTCCTCAAGAATCTATTACAATAAAGCCACTTAATGTTAAAACCCAGCAAAATGCAAGGAATTGAAGACATGACAATGATTACTTTACCGGCACTTCCATACGGTTACGAAGATCTTGCTCCGCACATCAGCAAAGAAACTTTAGAATACCATCACGACAAACACCACAACACTTACGTTGTAAACTTGAATAACCTGATCAAAGGCACAGACCTGGAAGGTAAAACTTTAGAAGAAATCATTAAAGCATCTGCTGGTGATGCTGCTAAAGTTGGCGTGTTCAACAACGCGGCTCAAGTTTGGAACCATACATTCTACTGGAACTGTATGGCTAAAAATGGTGGTGGTAAAGCGACTGGTGCTTTAGCGGCTAAAATTGATGAAGCTTTCGGCTCTTATGAAAAATTTGCTGAAGAATTCGCTGCTGCTGCAACCACTCAATTCGGTTCAGGCTGGGCTTGGTTGGTTGCTGATGAAGTAAATGGCAACCTTTCTATCCTTAAAACTTCAAATGCCGACACTCCACTTGCTCATGGTAAAGTTGCTGTGTTGACTATTGACGTTTGGGAACACGCTTACTACATCGACTTCCGCAATGCACGTCCTGCTTATATCAAAACTTTCCTGGAAAGCTTGGTAAACTGGGATTACGCAAATGCTAAATATGCTGGTCAAGCTGCTGGCGTTGAAAAATAAGAAATAAAATATTTTTTATTTTTTGCTTAAAAAATCACCCTTTATGGGTGATTTTTTTATTTTCAGGACCCAAACGCATATTAATAAAGCAAATAATTCATTTCTTTACATTATCTTGTTGACGACTTTAGTTTTCATCCCTAAAATGCGCATCAGATTCTCCAATAGCTCAGTCGGTAGAGCGACGGACTGTTAATCCGCAGGTCCCTGGTTCGAGCCCAGGTTGGAGAGCCATCTATTCTTCCATAGCTCAGTCGGTAGAGCGACGGACTGTTAATCCGCAGGTCCCTGGTTCGAGCCCAGGTGGAAGAGCCAAGATTCTAAAAAGCCCACTCATTGCGAAGTGGGCTTTTTTTATTCAGCAGATTTACATTTCCTGCAATCTGCACTTTTACGATCTATGCTTTTGAGTCATCACTTTTTATTAAAATTGTAGATCATTCTCCTATCTCTTGTTCGCTGATTAAAATTTGGTTATGTTCATTCTAATAACAATATTCTAATAAACTGCTATGAATGCCACCTGGTTAAAATCTCTCATTTTCTGGATTATTTTGATTATTGTGATGTTTGCAGTGTTTCAATGTAGTCAAAATTCTGAAAATAAAAAGCAGGCTTCCGCGCTCATGTATGAACGCCTGTTTCATTGCACCCGTAATTTAGTCCAAAAGAACCCGGAGGTTTTAAAACACATTCAGCAGCAACTCAAACCTGAGCTTACCCAAGCTGAAGTGATGAAATTGCTGGACGAATGCCGTCAAGCCCACCCATTACAAAGCAAAGAAAACTATATAGACCTAATAAAATCACTTAAATAACCAGAAATAAGTTTATTTTTAAAACATTCAATTCATTTTCATGGCTTTTTTAACACTAAACTCTTGACCCTGTAAGCTGAGATACATAGAATGCGTACCAGATTCTCCAATAGCTCAGTCGGTAGAGCGACGGACTGTTAATCCGCAGGTCCCTGGTTCGAGCCCAGGTTGGAGAGCCAAATTCTAAAAACCCACTCAACAGAGTGGGTTTTTTCTTATATCAAGATTTTATTGTGTTCGACTCAAGCCAAGCCACTTTTTTCATTATTGGTTGCATTGCCACTCTTGCCTTGCTGACCCTTGTTTTTCAGCAACTGCTCAAACCACAGCAGAAATTTTTCCCTAAACGTGTGATCACGCCTTTTGAAAGTAAAATGTTTATCCGGCTGAAAGAAGCTTTTCCACAGCATCACATCTTGGCTCAAGTCGCTTTTAGTGCCTTAATCACCAATAATAACTTTAAGATACGCAACAAGTTCAACCGTAAAGTTACCGACTTCGTTTTACTGAATCAAAAGCTCGAAGTGGTCGCGATTATTGAACTGGATGATCCCAGCCATCTCGGTAAGGAACAGGAAGATGCCGAGCGTGATGCCATGCTGAACGAAGCAGGCTATCAGGTCTATCGCTATACCGATATTCCAAGTACCCACAACTTAAAAAAAGACATTTTAAATTAATTCTATTTCGACATAAAAAAGCCACCGTATGATGCAGTGGCTGAATTAGTATCGATCTCAATTATTTGCTGGCTTGCTGTTCAGACAGCTCTACAGTGGGCTTAGAAGCAGCCTGTTCAGCTGCTTCACGAGCTTTGATCCGTTCCAGCATTTCAGCCTGTTGCTGCTTGTATTTTTGCTGGTTTTTCTCATCGCTACTGACTGCCAGATAAGCCATAGAGACAAGAAAAATCGGGATAAGTAAACCAAGGCTCATCAGAATAATCATCTTCTTGGGATTTGGCTTCGCGCCTGACTGCGACATAATCAATACCTGTCAATCTATATACACACTAAATTTACCTGTCCAATATAACAAAACCCTGTGCCGTCTCAATAGATCATTCACCTACTTTGTAAACCCGCATCAAAAAGCCGGTCGAAACCGGCTTTTTATCTCCACAGTCAGACAGCAAGCTGAATTTGCTGCAATACCTCTTGCAAGGTTTTTACATAATCAAAACCAGCTTCAGGCTTGTCTTGCATTCGCCAAGCCACATAACCATCCGGACGTACCAGTATCGCACCCGCTTCATGGATTTCAGATTTCTGGTCCCAGGTTCCGTAAACATCGCGGTATTCGCGGGAACCAATCTGAATCACATCCAGATAAGGTAAATTCATAGCATGCACCGCATTTTTCCAGCCTGTACCAGACAGCCCGGTCAACAAGGTAAAGCGGCCCTGTCCTACGATATCCAGGGTCGATTGCTTCTGTCCTTTAGCATTAATCAACCAGGTATGCGGCACTTTTGCCCCCGGGCGTGTCGTTGCCTGCAAGTAAAGCTGCGAATCTTGCATAAAGGTTTCCGCTGTCGCCTCGGCAATCACAGCATTTGAATCATAACGCTGATTTAGCTCTACCCCTTGGGCATTAAATTCGAAATGCTTAATCTCGAGCGCCTGGAATAATTTTTGACGAATTTCAGCACCCGCATCATCTTCAGCGAAAATTCGCTGTAACATCTCTGCCTGTGTTGTTACACCATGATCAAAACCAAAGACATCTTTCAAATGCTTATAGTCAAAGCGGGATTGATTGGCACGGGCCACAATTTGCTTGCCCACAGGTGCACGCTCACGAGTATAAGAATCCAGCAAGCTTTCTTTGGCCCAGCCTTTCACCGCATAGGCCAGTTTCCAGCCGAGGTTAAAGGCATCCTGCATGCAGGTATTCGAGCCTAAACCACTGGATGGTGGATGACGGTGTACGGCATCACCACCACAGAACACACGACCTTTGGAATACTCTGTCGCCCAGGTCTGATTTACGTACCAATACGACAGTTTTTGGATTTCGACTTCTTCAACTTCAGTCCCGACAAAGGCATTCAGGCGAGCACGAACCTGTTCCTCAGTCACCTGCGGCTCACCTTTGGAAATATCAAAGCCCCAACCCATAATCCACTCATTCCATGGGGTAATAGCGCGCAACAGCCCCATACCCAAATCACCAAAACTGGCTTCGGGGTTAACAATCCATTGCAGGATTGCTGGACGATGCTGCACATATTGGCTTAAATCCGCCTTGAAGGTCACATACACAGTACCGGCACGCGCCATGACGCCTTCCAACGGCAGATTTAACTGCTCGACAATTTTAGAGCGTGCACCATCCATACCCACCAGATATTTGGCACGTAAGCTAAACTCGGTATTGGTAATCCGGTTTAGAAAGGTTGCCGTCACACCGTGTTCATCCTGAGTATGAGACAGATATTCTGTATTAAAGTTATAAATCGCACCGCGTTCGGCGGCATTCTTTGCTAACAATGCTTCCATTTTCGGCTGGATCAGATCCACCAATGGACAGGGACTGCCTTTAATATAATCGCCATGCCGTTCATCACCAGTACCCCAGGCACTTAAACGGGCAATTTCCTCCCCAACCAGACTGGTGGTAATCAGGCTTTCCCCCATCTGTTCCCAAGGCGTGGCAATCTGCTTGACCTGTTCTTCTACGCCGAGATCGCGCAACACTTCCATGGCCCGCTGATTGGTAATATGTGCACGTGGACTGTTGGCCAGCCAGCTAAACTGGGTAAAAAGCTGGACTTTAATACCATAATTGGCCAATGCCAGCCCCAAGGTTGACCCTGCAGGACCTGTTCCTACCACCAGCACATCCGTATCAAATTGCTCAGACATCACCTACTCCTTTTCAATGTCACCCTTCAGCTGTCTGATCTCAGTGTATGCAACCACGTTATTTTGCAGAACACCCATAGACTTAAACTATGGTTGCATAGTTTTTAGGTCTGCCACATTTCATAATCTGATTTGCAGCATCAGCTCAGAAAGAGACTGTGCAATCGGGTTTATAGGTGTGGTGAATTATGGAATTACGTCATTTAAGGTATTTTGTCAGCGTGGTCCAGCAAGGCAGTTTCACCAAGGCGGCCGAAAAAATGTTTACCGCACAGCCGTCATTAAGCCAGCAAATTAAAGACCTGGAAGAAGAAATCGGCGTGTTACTGTTTGACCGCTCTGCTAAAAAAATCCGTCTAACTGATGAAGGTGAAGCCTTTTTACCTTATGCGCAGCATGCGCTGGAAAATGCCCAGCTCGCTATCTCTGCTGCACGTCAGGTCGCCTACAATAAAAACAACCAGATTTATATTGGCTTTTTAAATGTGGCAGAACTGAAGGTCATGCCCTTAATTCTAGACAAACTCAAGCAGCAAATTCCGGATCTGCAAATTCATGTGCAAAGCCTGACCTGCCTTGAGCAGATTCAGCGCCTAAAAAATGCTGAGCTAGACCTGACCTTTACTCGTTACGCCGTGCAGCATGATGATTATGAAAACCTGTGCCTGTTGACTGAAAAAATCTATGTTGTGGCAGCAGAAAAATTACATCCTTCTAAACATCAGATCAACCGTGAGTACCTGAGAAAACAGAACATCATCATGTGTGAACAAAGTGCTTCGCCAGTATTTTATGAAAAAATCAATCAACAATTGCAGCTTAAACATCTACCGCATCATCAGATGCTTTGGGTGACCAATGTTCTGCAACATATCAACATGATCAATATGGGCTTGGGCTTTAGTTTCGTTCCGGAATACCTGCTAAAATTTCTCGGCGATCATGTGCAAGTGGTTGCGACCGAATTCGAACTTCCTACCTTGCAACTGTATGCCAGTTTTAGAAAAAATTCAAAAAATGCCGCATTACAGTTCATTACCCGAGAACTAAAGATACAAACTCAGTTGAACTGATGTCGCAGCCTACATTTAACCCATAATAAAAAGTATCCATACGGATACTTTTTTATGACGATTTTTACTTCAAATAATTACTAAAACAAAGCAAGGAAAATTCCGGCAAAAATCATGACGCCTACCCAGCGGTTATGACGGAATGCCCAAAAACAGCGCTGTGGATCACGATCATGGGTTTTGCTCCATTGGTAAATAAAATCTGCAGCAACGCATAGCAATACGATTAAACCAAATGGCATCAACAGACTTTCCAAATACAGGGCACTGCCAATCAATACAAGGCTAATAACTTGCAATAAAGAAATAATTTCAATGTCATATTTACCAAATAAAATCGCTGTGGATTTCACACCAATCTTTAAATCATACTCACGGTCGGTAATGGCATATTGAGTATCATAAGCCACGGTCCAGGCCAGATTACCAAAGTACAGAAGCCAGCAGGTTAAATCCGGTGTCTGTCCCACTGCGGTATAGGCCATCGGAATAGACCATGAAAATGCCGCGCCCAAAAACAACTGTGGCAAGTGGGTATAGCGCTTCATAAACGGATAGATAAATGCCAGAAACAACGCCCCAAATGACCAGTAAAAGGTTTCAATCGGCAAAAAGAACAACATACAGGCACTGGCAGCAACCAGAGCTAAAAATACATATATTGCTTCTTGAGCACTGATAATTCCGGTCGCCAGTGGACGGGTTTTAGTCCGTTCCACATGTGCATCGACTTTACGGTCGGCAAAATCATTAATGGCACAGCCTGCCGCACGCATAAAGATGGTGCCTAAAATCATGGGAATCAAAATACTGATGGATGGCATGCCGTGATTAGCAATCCATAGCGCCCACATGGTTGGCCAAAACACCAGTTCCGTACCAATAGGCTTATCAAAACGACAGAGATAATAATAAGCTTCCAGGCGTTCACGCCAGGTAATTTGATGCGCAGTTGCCATGACCATCCTTAACCAGATTACTGTTTAATTTTTTGTTGAATAAATTGCTCAAATGCAGGTAAAAAAGTTTCCTGCACAATAAATTTACAACCATGCCAAGTATAGCAACTTTGTCGTGTCCAGCCATCTTCCAGCAGAATGACACGACGCTGACATATAGGGTTTGTGCGTTGAAATAAAAACCATCCTATAGGTTTTTTACCAATATGCTTAAAAAGGCGTGCCCGACGCTGCAAGCTTAGGATTGGAAAAATGCTTTTCGCTTTGACCCACGGCTCTGCATCACAACCATATAAATAGCTTTCACGTACCCAGGAGGTATGCTGATGCGGCATGTTCATCCAGCGGCTATCAACCCGACTTAAACGTTGATAATGCTCTTCAATAGGCTGAACCTTGAATACCCCACCCGCCAAATCGGTTAATTGTTGTGTCAGTGAACCTGAAGCATATAACCACGGCTTGAATGCAGGTAAAATAGTTGAATTTTGATTTGCGTATGCACGCGGTTCACGCATAACGATAAAGCTCTTAAAAATATGAAAATTTATACACAGTTTAAATGATATTCAGAAGACTGGAGCTTACTTGTTATCATTTAATTTAAAATGAAATTTTGGTTTAACTGTTGTCTGTTTTGGCGATGACTTCAAATTTTCCCTGCGGAGTTTTAATTAAAATCATGCCTTCGGCAGTTAAATAAAAACTTTTAGGATAAGTATAATCCAGAGCCAGTTCAGGATTTTTCAAAGCGACGAACTCAGCTTGCTTATAGCCTTCCACTGTTCGCCCAACCTCAATATAAGTCACTTCTGAAAAGTTCAGTTTAAATCCTTTTTCATGATCCTTTGGATCAATCCAAGGAAAAAAACCGGTGTGCTTTTTACGCTGCGCCATAGTCGTGTACATACTTCAAGTAATTGAATAGATCATACAAAAAAAACCCGCGACAAGCGCGGGTTTTTCTTGAACCTAAATTCGAATATGAATTACAGGCTGTAATACATATCAAATTCAACTGGGTGAGTAGTCGTGTTCAGACGACGTACTTCTTCAGTTTTAAGTTCGATATAGGCTTCAAGCATTTCTTTAGTGAACACGCCACCTTTAAGCAGGTAATCATGATCCGCTGCAAGAGCTTCAAGCGCCATATCCAGGCTGTGAGCCACTGTAGGGATTTTAGCTTCTTCTTCAGGAGGAAGATCATACAAGTTCTTGTCAGCAGCTTCACCTGGGTGAATCTTGTTTTGAATACCGTCAAGACCAGCCATCAACAATGCAGCGAAACCTAAGTACGGGTTCATCATTGGATCTGGGAAACGTGCTTCAATACGCTTGCCTTTAGGGCTAGAAACGTAAGGAATACGGATAGAAGCAGAACGGTTACGTGCTGAGTAAGCAAGCATGATCGGCGCTTCGAAATGCGGAACTAAACGTTTGTACGAGTTAGTAGATGGGTTAGTAATCGCATTCAATGAACGAGCATGCTTGATCACACCACCGATGAAGTACAATGCCATTTCAGAAAGGCCTGCATATTCATCACCAGCAAACAGGTTCTTGCCATCTTTAGAGATTGACATATGCACGTGCATACCAGAACCGTTGTCACCTACCATTGGTTTAGGCATGAAAGTCGCAGTTTTAGCATATTGGTGTGCAACGTTCCAAACTGCATATTTAAACTGTTGAACTTCGTCAGCTTTACGCACCATAGTATTGAAGCTCACACCAATTTCTAACTGGCAAGATGCAACTTCATGGTGATGTACTTCCACACGACCTGGACCCATGATGTCTTCAATACGAGCACACATATCAGCACGCATATCTTGTGAAGAATCTACAGGAGGAACCGGGAAGTAACCGCCTTTAACACGTGGACGGTGACCAGAGTTACCAGCTTCGTAATCTTTACCAGTAGACCAGGCAGCTTCTTCAGCGATCAATGTGTGGCGCGCGCCAGACATGTCGATGTCCCATTTTACTTCGTCAAAAACGAAGAATTCTGGTTCTGGACCAAAGAATGCAGTATCACCGATACCTGTTGATTTTAAGTATTCTTCTGCACGGCGAGCGATAGAGCGTGGGTCACGTTCATAACCTTGACCAGTAGATGGCTCGATTACGTCACAAGTTACCACAACTGTAGCTTCAGCGAAGAACGGGTCAAGGAAACATGTTTCAGCGTCTGGACGCAAGATCATGTCAGATGCTTCAATGCCTTTCCAACCAGCAATTGAAGAACCGTCAAACATTTTACCGTCTTCAAAAGTATCTTCGTCGATTGTATCTGCAGGGTAAGTTACGTGCTGCTCTTTACCCTTAGTATCAGTAAAGCGAAAATCGACCCATTTTGCGCCACTTTCTTGGATGAGTTGAAGGACCTTGTTCGCCATGCTCATTTTGCTCCGATGATTTTTTGTTGCACCTGCTAAGTGCGTGTTAGTAGTTGGTATCTATAAAGCAATTCTCGTACCAACTTTTAAAAAGCAAAGCTAAAATATTGAATTCTTTATCAGAATAGAAGATTTGAGCCTTTTGCTTTGTTACTATTATACTGTGTGTAAATCTAAATGCACCATATTCAAACACTCATAATCACATTTACTTGAAAAGTAGCTTTTAGTGTATCAAATTGGTGCACATTTATTTTTCCCTTTTATAAGAGTCCTATTTTTCTTGCGATTTGCCTGAATATCCATCAGTTCCGCTTAAAATAAATTCTTAATAATTTATTTTCTGTCATGTTAATGATTTCATTATTGAATATTTTCAGCATTTTCTATTTCAAGCTAAAACTCACCTAAAGCATAAATACAAGCTATCTTATTATTATAGATATGTTTTTTATTTTTGGCCCTTAAATTGCAGATATTTCAAACAGTCGAAAGCGTGAAATACTCTGCGCCATTTTGGTGACAAGCTGCCAATCTGATTGCAACAGTTTTATGAACCTTTATGAAGCCAAACTTCAATCAAATTAATTTAACTAGCGCCATACTTACTTAAAAATAGTTTATTACTAATAAAAACTAAGTATCTTATATTAAGCTTTTAAATGGAGGTGGTACTTGTAGCGTATTTTCAAAATAACATAAGATGATTAACCTCATCTTCAATGAATTTTCTTCAACATAAAATGCAAATAAATCAGCTTATTCTCATGTAGTGATTTCTATAAAATCATTATCATGGAAATAGTTCAGCCGAAAATGTTTATTTTTTGCTATGATGATTCGCACTCCATTTTTTTAGCCGTTTTACTGCCTTTAGTTTAAGTTGGACCAGGCAGTGAAAATCTGAATCATGCGAGTATTCTTGGACTATTCGAGCACATATATGTGCGCAAATTTCAATAGGTTAGCTCATGCTTTTAATGATCGACAACTATGACTCTTTTACCTACAACATCGTGCAGTATTTTGGCGAGTTAAATCAGGAAGTAAAAGTAGTCCGTAATGATGCCGTGACATTGGAAGATATCGAGCGATGGCAACCGAAGTATATCGTCATTGGTCCTGGCCCTTGTTCTCCCTCCGAAGCAGGTATTTCTATTCCAGCGATCCAGCACTTTGCCGGTAAAATCCCCCTATTGGGCGTATGCCTGGGACATCAAAGTATTGGACAAGCTTTTGGTGGAAATGTGATTCGGGCTAAAAAAGTCATGCATGGCCGTTTATCGGAGATGTATCACAGCAATAAAGGGATTTTCAGTAATCTCCCTTGCCCATTTTCTGCAACGCGCTATCACTCACTGGTGATTGATCAGGCGACATTGCCAGAATGCCTGGAAGTGACCTGCTGGACCAATGAAGAAGATGGCTCTATGGAAGAGATCATGGGTGTGAAACATAAGACATTGCCGGTCGAAGGCGTGCAGTTCCATCCTGAATCCATTCTGAGTGAGCACGGTCATCAGATCTTTAAAAACTTTTTAGAAATTTACGCATAATGAGCGCTACAAAGATTATGAATATTCAACAAGCTTTAAATAACATCACTAAAAATATCGAACTCACTCAACCGCAAATGGAAGACGTGATGCGTACCATCATGAATGGTCAGGCCACTGATGCCCAGATTGGTGCCTTGATGATGGGACTGCGCTTAAAAGGCGAAAGTATTGATGAAATTACTGCCGCTGCACGTGTCATGCGTGAATTTGCAATTAAAATTGATGTCAGCGATCTTCCACATTTAGTTGATATTGTGGGTACAGGGGGTGACGGCCAGAACCTGTTTAACGTATCGACTGCATCAAGCTTTGTTATTGCAGCTGCTGGTGCCACCATTGCCAAACATGGTGGCCGTGGTGTGTCATCCAAATCAGGTTCTTCTGATTTGCTTGAACAGGCAGGAATTAATCTTGACCTGAACATGCAACAAACTGAACGCTGCATCCGTGAAATGGGGGTTGGCTTCCTGTTTGCACCGAATCACCATAAAGCGATGAAATATGCTGCTGGTCCGCGTAAAGAACTCGGCTTTCGCAGTATTTTCAACCTGCTTGGCCCGCTCACCAATCCGGCCGGGGTGAAACGCTTTGTGATTGGCGTATTTTCCACTGAACTTTGTCGCCCAATGGCTGAAGTATTGAAACAGCTGGGCGCAGAACATGCCATGGTAGTGCATTCTAAAGATGGCTTAGATGAAATCAGTCTTGCCTCTTCAACTTATGTGGCTGAACTGAAAGATGGTAAAATCACGGAATGGGAAATTCAGCCTGAAGCAGTCGACATTGAATCGCAAACTTTAACCGGCCTTTCTGTAGATAGTGCAGCTGAAAGCCTGGCTTTAATTAAAGATGCTTTAGGCAAGAAAAAATCTGCAATCGGTGAAAAGGCGGCAAATATGATTGCACTCAATGCCGGTGCAGGTATCTACGTTTCAGGCTTGACCCATAGCTATAAGCAAGGTGTCGCTTTGGCACATGACATTATCTATGGCGGTCAAGCTTTAGAAAAAATGGGCATTTTGTCTGAATTCACCAAAACTTTAAAAGAATACGAAGCTTAAGACGGTAGGGCAAAGATCATGGTAGATATCGCAAATACAATTTTAGGCAAAATTGTCGACCGTAAGCAGGAAGAATTTTCTGCCCGTCTTAAGCAACGCAGCTATAAAGATGTGGAAGAACTGGCACAAGCAGCAACGCCTGTGCGTGGTTTTGCACAGTCTTTACAACACAAGCGCCCAGGTGTGATTGCAGAAATCAAAAAAGCATCTCCATCTAAAGGCGTGATTCGTGAGAATTTTAATCCTACTGAAATTGCCCAGCAGTATGAGCAAGCTGGCGCAGCCTGCCTGTCTGTACTGACAGATGTGGACTTTTTTCAGGGTGCCGACGAAAATATCCAGATTGCCCGTTCACACTGTGCCCTGCCGGCATTACGCAAGGATTTTCTGATTGACCCTTATGGCGTGATTGAAGCCCGTGCCCTGCATGCAGACTGTATTCTTTTAATTGTGGCATGTCTGTCTGACCAGCAACTGGAAGAAATGTCTAAAACCGCATTCGAACATAATCTGGATGTACTGGTTGAAGTACACGATGAAGATGAGCTGGAACGTGCACTGAAACTTTCAGAACGTTGCTTGCTAGGTGTAAACAACCGCAATTTAAAAACCTTTGATGTCGATTTAAATACATCGCTGCGTTTGAAAAAATTGCTCGAACCCTCACGTTTATTGGTGACTGAAAGCGGCATTGCCACACCAGATGATGTCCACATGATGCAAGAACATGATATTCATGCCTTCCTTGTGGGTGAAAGTTTTATGAAACAGCCTCGTCCAGATCATGCCTTTACGGCATTATTTGGTCAGCCTGAAACTGTTTGATGAATAATTAAGATTATGAGTAAACATGATTCTTCGCTTTCGAAAGATCAGTACAATTTACTGAAATCTTTTAAAAAGCAAATCACTAATCCGCATTCCTCGAAGATTACGAAGCAGCCTGAGCCTGTGCAAAAGACTGCTGAACAAGAGCAGGAAGATGACTTCGCGCTTTTTCAAAAGCAAATGCAAGGTGTCAAAAAGATGGACACTAGCAACATTGCAAAACTTGAAAGAGCGTCAAAGAAAAAGCCAGATGCACAAACTTTAGCGAAACGTGCAGCTGCGACCGGCCCTATGCAAACCGATCAGGCAGAGTTGTCTGATACACAGGCCATGCTCAATCCGGTAGCCAGTCAGGCGACCTTAAGCTATCGCATTGCAACTTTGCAGCATAAAGTATTTGAAGATTTAAAAGCAGGTAACCTACGCTGGTTTGAAGCAGTTGATTTGCATGGCTGTACGGTGGAAGAAGCCCGTGTTGCGGTGCTCCAGATTATTCAAATGGCCAAAGATGAAAATCAGAATGTTATTAAAATTGTGCACGGCAAAGGTCCTGAAGCCATTTTAAAGACCTATGTCAATGGCTGGCTGCGTCAGCACCGTGATGTTTTAGCCTTTGTCAGTGCACCTGAAAAGCAAGGTGGCACCGGTGCTGTTCTGGTTCTGCTAAAACGTGCAGAAAAGAACCCAAAATTCAAACAGTAATCGGAATTTTTCTCTAAAACAGGGCATTGTAGCGGTTTTCTGCTACAATGCCGTCCTTGTTCAATATCAGTGTAAGTGAACACGTCTTATGTCTATGCAGCAATCCTACGCCAACATTTTAACTGCCGTTGGTGAAGATCTTAATCGTCCTGGTCTTAAAGATACGCCAATGCGTGCTGCTAAAGCTTTTTCGTATTTAACGTCTGGATATAGCAAAACTTTGGAAGAAGTGACAAATAATGCGGTCTTCCCTTCTGACAACCGTGAAATGGTCTTGGTCAAAAATATCGAATTCTATTCACTCTGCGAACATCATTTATTGCCATTCTATGGCCGTGTGCATATTGCCTATTTACCTGAAGGGCAGGTTTTGGGTTTATCCAAATTTGCCCGCATTACTGAAATGTTTGCACGCCGTTTGCAGATACAGGAAAACCTGACCCAGCAAATTGCTGAGGCGGTGGCTGAAGTGACTCAAGCACGTGGTGTTGCGGTAATGATTGATTCTGCGCATATGTGCATGATGATGCGCGGTGTAGGCAAACAGGAATCGACTACCCGTACTGTGTCTTTTGTGGGTGATTTCAAAACCAATAAAGATGAACGTCGTGAATTTTTGGCTGCCTTGCCTGAAAGCTATTAATTTAATTCTAAAAAAAAAGCCTCAATCGCGATTGAGGCTTTTTTGTGTGTGGTTAAATAACACCGTACAAAAATTGATATCTCCTGATTGAAGCACATATATTAAGGACCGATCATGTCGCAAATTCTGTTAGCTGGACAAGGTTTAACGCACGCTGAAAAATCAATTGATTACCCCCGCCCTGACCGTTTGGTTCAAGGCAATCCTCAACGTGAAACGTATAGCCTGTATGAACATGCCAATATGGACTGTGGCATCTGGCATTGTGAAGTCGGTTGCTGGAATATTCAGTTTGCCGACAACAAACAGGAGTTCTTTCAGGTGATTGAAGGTGTAGTTCGCATCCACGACCAAGCGACCGAAACTTATATTGAAGTGACTGCTGGAAATGCTGGGATTATTCCGCCCGGCTTTAAGGGAAGCTTTGAAGTGCTTGAAGCTGTGAAAAAATACTACGTGATTGTCGAAGCCTAACTTTTAAAAATATAACTCACCATAAATTTTCAAATAAAAAACTCCCTGAATATGAGGAGTTTTTTATTCATCGATTTGATTTTTCCAGATTAAGAACTCGCAACCTGCTTGGTGACTTGAATACAGTTTCGGCCATTATTTTTTGCTGCATAGAGTGCTGCATCTGCTGCATCCAGAAAACGCTGATAGTCTGGATGACCATCATATAATGCACAGCCGATACTGACTGTAAAATTAAAACTGATGCCCATGCTGGTACGAATGGTAGTTTCCTGAATCCGGCTACGGACCTGTTCTGCAATCTCTTGTGCCCGAACCAAATCGCTATCTACCAGCAACAATAAAAACTCTTCCCCACCTGCACGGAATGCATAATCACTGCCCTTAATGGAAGTGAGCAGGACTTCACCAATAAACTTTAAAGCTGAATCACCCGCTGCATGGCCGAATTTGTCATTAATCCGTTTAAAGTAATCGGCATCTATAGCCAGCAAAGACAAGGGAGCATTATTTTTACGGGAAAAATTAATTTCACGCGAAACAATGGTATGTAAATAGCGCCGATTGAGCAGTTGAGTAAGGGAATCACTGCCCGAGTCGATATAGTCAGCCACCTGAAACAGTTGATCGACCAGATGCTGAATCTCCCTGTTGTTTTCACGAATATGCTGGATCAGCTGAATGGCCTGCTCTCTTTCAGTGGCATTTAAAACTTGCTGGCTCAGCAAATCAATCTGGTGAATACGGTCAATAATGGTCGAGACCTGCTCAGTTCCCGTAAACGCATAAGCAGCTTTATGAATAAACCATAAGCCAAATTCAGATTTTGACAGCAAGGGATGTGTAAATTTCGGCTCATCCGAAAATACCTTAAACATCAGCTCATTTTCCCAGTCTAATAATGAACTGCGTTGCTTGTCCTTTTGCGCCGACACATCCTGCATGGCAGAAAATAAACGATAGGTATGTTTTGTGTCATTATTTTTTTCCAGATTGACTTCATAGGAGCGACACATAATTTCCGAAGCAAAACCCAGTATCTGCACAATATACGCTGCAATGGCCAGACGGTTTTCTTGCGTCTGCTCGGTCTGAAGCAAAAAGACTTTCTTCTCAATTTCACCGATACCCCGCATAATTAACCATGATGGAATGCCGATACGCGCATGGACTTTACCCACCATCAGCTGCTTTTCGACAATCTCGATAAAGTTCTGCTGCAAGGGCACATTAAAGCAATCGATTAACCATTGATTCAGCGTGATTTTTAAACGGTTCTGAACCATATCATCGGATAAGAAATAGGATGCTTCCTTTTCCTGCATGATATCTTTATAAAACTCATCGACCAGGGTCTGGGAATGCGCTTGAATAAATTGAAAAGTATCGTTTAAATCAGTTGTTGAAAAGTCCTGGCAAACCGACTTCCATTGTGCGGCAAGCACAGCAATACTTTCAGTATTCATACAATTGATTCCAACAGCTTTTGAATATGAGGGAGATGTTTAGATGACTAATATAACAAATTTTAATAAAAATAACTTTGTGAACTATTCGATGTTTTTTCATAAGTAATGAGAAAAAATAAATTTATTTTTATAAAGTATTAAAAAAAACGTACATAGCCCAGACTGGTTTTCATCCAGTCCTTATGATCTTGTTGCTGATATTGCCAATTAAAACGAATGACATTTTGCGGATTCAGGACATATTGCCACTGGGTGTTCAGTTTAAGTTGCCATTGCTTGGAATCTTCCCAATACGGTAATTCCAGCTGTAGCAGACTATTGATGTGATCTGACCAGATATTTTGACAACCTATAGTCGGTCCCATCCCGACACGCCAGCCCTGATCTAAAGCCTTGCCGGCCTGTATATGGTTTTGCAGTTGCATATAGCACAAATGTTCACGTGCCGGGTTTGCATAGCTATAGCCCATCTGAACCTGTAAATTGGCAATGCCATGTTGTTCCTGCTCACTGAACTGACCATTTTGTTCCAAAGCTTCCTGCTTCCAGCCAAAGTTAAAACCCCAGCTCAGTGGCATTTTAAATGGAGTTATAGGGTTATAAGAATTCACGTTGAGAAAATTAAAATGCTCCAGTTTCAACTCATCATCACGATACTGAATTGAACCATCCCAAAATAGCAACTGCGTACCCGTCCTGAAGCCCCCTTGCGGATCAATCAGGTCATGATAAGCCTGACGATGTCCCAACTCGACGAACTTCTCACCCTGTAACTCCCCCATATTGACCGAAAAATGACGGGCATCATGTGCTTGAGTAGGGTCTACTTTAGGGCGTTGTGGTTGTTGGCGTTGTTTTTCCAGATCTATTTCACTGCGCATACTCAATAGCTGGCGCAAGCGTGGCTGGGCAAAAACCGGCTCAACTTTACGCCCGATAAATTGCAGGTATAAATCATCATAGGCCATTTCTAAAATCTTGGCTTTATCCAAGTCCTGATACGCCTCCATTTGCCTAGACATTTCTATAGGTTCGGCAAAAGCGACTTGATGCGCCACTTTAGCCAGACTTTTGCCATGCTGTCTGGCTTGCGATAACAGCTGGGTTTCTAAAGCCGGTCTATAGATCGTTTCCTTGACCAAACCCTGCCGCTCAATGGCTTTCATGGTTTCAACAGGAATGGCTGCGACTTTAAACTGTTGCTTTAAATTCAGTGCTGGACGAACCAGATCAATCAGCCCCAATAAACGATAGGCACAGTTATCACTAACAAAGTAATAAGGAAAACTCACATGCTTCATTTCCCAAATGTGCTGTACCAAAAATCGGGTTTCGTCAGGAGTTAAGCTAAGTTCATATTCCCACAAATCCCGACTTTCCAGATCCCCATATTCCTTAACCTTACGGTAATAAGGCATTAAGGAATATTCCCCCGGATACTGCCCCGTTAGGCCATTCCAGGCAAAAGACCAGCCTTCGCCATCGGTGACTGTGGCTGCATAATTCACGGCGTAGGATACCAAATTCAGCTGTTTCTGATCTTGGGGATCCAGGCGCAGCAAGGTATGCCCAAACATGGAACTGGGATTGCCCATAAAGTCGGTTGCATAAATCAGTGTGGCTTTATAAGGCTTGATTTGACCAATCCAGTCGTCCAGTTCCGGACAAGTAACCACAGGCAATTGCTGTTCAGAAATATGCAGTTGCTGCATTAACCACTGGCTGCGTGCTGGAAAGCGACAACGCAGCGACCGATTCGGCGCTGAGGGTTGAAATAAAGCCTGAATATTGGCCTGCAATTCCTGTTTTAAATCAACTTGACCATTTGGCGATAAGAAATAACCTGCATAGCTGACTTCACTTTGCCCTTGTTTATCGGCATACATAAGTCTGCGCCAAGTAATGTCTTGATCTAGTTTTTGTTGTGCTGCACGTTCTATGTAGGGCTGAGCGATATGAGCTTCAATGCTTTGAATAGCCGTTGCCGAGTAGGTCATTGTGGAAAAGGTTAAAGCAAGAACGAACGCAAGTGATTTCATGCAAATTGGGTATTTATCTTTTGTTCAAGAAGAAAGGTAAAATAAGAAAAAACCCCGTCAGAATGACAGGGTTTTGTGTTTATCTATTATACGTAGGCTTTCAACACTTCATCTTTAGCCATCACCGCTTGCAAAGAAGCAAGTACCTGAAGTGAATCGTGATTTTCTGCAGCATAAATTTTAGTGAAGTTTTGTTTAGAAACCGCAAAAAAACGGGGTTTGTCTTGTGCTTTGATATTTAAAAGTTCAGCCAGTACATTTAGGCTTTCCCCTTCTCCAACGGCCATATCACGTGCTAAAGATTCGGCATTTTCATTGGTAAAAGTCACTGCTTGAGCAGTCACTGTCCCTGTACCGCTACAACCTAGCGTACCAAAGGTAATACCGAATAACTGGTTGGCAAAAAGTCCATTGGTTGTTGCAGCAAGAATTTTAGGTACTTTACCGGATTGACCTGCCCAGACTTGAGAACCGATACCACAACCTGCATCTCGATCTGCAAATGCTGCTGTAGAACCGAGCGCTATCACTGCAGCTAAAGCTAATTTTTTCAACATGGTTATTCTCCAAAATTTATTATTCAAGCGTTCTAATTCTTCACCATTGTGTAAATT
This sequence comes from Acinetobacter sp. SA01, assembly GCF_011319235.1. Classification (NCBI taxonomy): domain Bacteria; kingdom Pseudomonadati; phylum Pseudomonadota; class Gammaproteobacteria; order Moraxellales; family Moraxellaceae; genus Acinetobacter; species Acinetobacter sp. SA01. Next base: position 8,090 of record NZ_WXXM01000009.1, on the reverse strand, counting down.
TTATTACACCTCTGTAAGATAGCGGCAACTTTCTTATAAGGCAAAACAATTTACACCAAAGTCATCACCTACCACATAAAACATTGAAGTTATTTGTTTTTTAAAGTCCAGACTTCATCTTTGCTGCGATTACCCAATATTTTTAACACCAACACCAGACTCAAGAGCAACAGTAAATACCAGGAACCCATCTTGCCCCAGCCGACCATATGCCAGGCATCGACCTGACTGGGGTACAGCCAGATTCTGTAAAAAGTACTGATATTTTCTGCAATCCAGATTATAAACGCTAATACAATCAGTACGGGCAACATCGGGAGTTGTAGCTGATGCTGTTGCAACTGGAAGCGAATTTTGGTTTTCCAGAAAATGATCACGCTCCAGGCGAAGAGAAACAGGCGGATATCGGGAACAAAAAATTTACTCATGAAATTGATATAGGAAAAAACCGCCAAAACCAGCATATTGGGAAAGCTTGGCAGTTTCTCAAAGGACACCTGAAACAGTCTGAGTGAGCGTGCAAAAAAACTGCCCACTGCCGAATACATAAATCCGGCAAATAAGGGTACGGTCAGTATTTTAAACACCGCCGGCTGTGGATATTGCCAGGATGCTATCTGAGGATGGGTCAGAAAAATTTCCATGCCCATGGCCATGATATGAAACAAGGCAATGACTTTGGCTTCGGCCCACGATTCCAGTTTTAAATACAGCAAACAGACCTGAATGATCAAGGCATAGAACAATAAATAATCATATCTGAAGAGGCCGTAAAACTCCTGATTGCCCATAGAGGCGCTAAGTGCAAAAGCAATCAGCAGCAATATCCCAAATAAGGCAGCCGAAGCTGCCTTAAATGAGAACTCAAAACATGATTTAAAAAAACTGATCAAGGTTGAATCCTAATAATGAATTAACTCATACAGATTTAAAGATATTTAGCGCTGTATTCATGCACTGTATCAATAAACACTTTAGGATTCGCAGGATCAACCCACTGGGTAATACCATGCCCTAAATTGGCCACATAACCTGTTTTTTCACCACCCGCATAAGCGTCATCCAGCATGGCTTTGGTGGCTTTTTCAATCGATGCAGCATTACCATATAAAGTGGCCGGATCGAGGTTGCCCTGTAATGCAGCACGGCCATTCACAGTTTGACGTGCCACGTTCAAAGATGTAGTCCAGTCCAGTCCAAAGGCATCAGCACCAGTTGCCACCATCGGTTCAAGCCACTGACCGCCGCCTTTGGTAAATAAAATCACCGGAACTTTACGTCCGTCTTTTTCACGTTTTAAACCGGCAACAATTTTTTGCATGTAATTCAGTGAAAATTCGATATATTCACGATGTGCCAGCGCACCACCCCAGCTGTCAAAAATCTGTATCGCTTGTGCTCCAGCATCAATTTGCGCATTTAAATAATCAATCACCGCAATCGCCAAGCGGTCCAGCAAAGCATGTAACACTTCAGGCTGTGCATACATCATCTGTTTGGTATAGCGAAATTCCTTGCTGGAACCGCCTTCCACCATATAAGTGGCCAATGTCCACGGGCTACCCGAGAAACCGATTAACGGCACTTGACCACCCAAGGCTGAACGGATAGTGCTTACTGCATTCATCACATAATCAAGATCGGATTTGGCATTAAAATTGGGTAAATTCGCCACATCTTGCTCGGTACGGATAGTCTTATGGAATTTTGGACCTTCTCCCGCTTCAAAATACAAGCCCAACCCCAAAGCATCTGGCACGGTTAAAATATCTGAAAATAGAATGGCAGCGTCCAGGTCATAACGACGCAAAGGCTGTAAGGTCACTTCACAGGCAAAATCATTATTTTTGCACAGGGAAAGGAAATCACCTGCTTTGGCACGTGTTTCACGATATTCAGGCAAATAACGTCCTGCTTGACGCATCATCCAAACTGGTGTGGTATCTACCGGCTCACGCAATAAGGCCCGCAGAAAACGATCGTTTTTTAGCGTCGTCATTTACTTTCCCATCTCATTTTTAATCTTCGAACCATCATAACAAAAAGGTCGAAAATTTAGTAACTTCTCTTGCAGCTAAAAATCGATCACGTTAAATGTAAAATTTTTTTTACACAAAACAAATACTGCATCTCCTCATTTTTTCTGCAATACTTGCCTAGTTTTGTCACATAGTTAATGAATAATTCTTAAGGTTGAATTACATGTACGTTCGCACATTACTCGCCATGAGTTTAAGTTGCATTTTTGCGGGTACAGCGTTTGCCGCATCTACTGCTGAACAACCATTAAATCCTCAAAAGATTGCGAATACGGCGGTTCAAGATCCGATTGACCCACTGGCAACCGATGCCGCATCTGGTGCTGCAAGCACTGCGAATGCACAGATTACCCCACAAGAACAAAATGACCTGAACAAGGCCTCGCAAACCCTGCAAGATCTTCAAAATACTGAAGATAATAATGCTGCGATTGGTGCTGCACCGACTACAAAAACACTGAGCACGCCAACTACTACTCCTGCTTCTGCGAAAGCCTCTTGGACCTTAGAAGGTTTAAATAACGCTACATGGTATGACAATATTGGTAAAGGCCAATTCCCTGTTTATGCACGTGCCCATGTGATGCTCAACAATGCCCATGCTTCTCCAGGTGCGATTGATGGTGCTAGTGGTAAAAATACCCTCAAAGCCATTGCATCCTTCCAGCAAATCAACGGCATTAAACCGACAGGTATTTTAACTCAGGAAACTTGGGATGCTTTGATTGCTCGCCAAGGTGCTAAGCCTGCATTTATTGAATATACAATTACCGATGCAGACTTGAAAGGTCCTTATGCACAAACCATTCCGCATGATTATGCCTTGCAAGCCAAAATGAAAGGTTTGTATTACACGCGCGTAACCGAAATGCTGGGTGAAAAATTCCATATGGATGAAGACTTTTTGAAAAAGTTAAATCCTAAGGCAACCTTCAAAAAAGCTGGTGAAAAAATTATTGTGGCCAATATCCGCAATGAAGTTCCAGAAGATATTCATCTGATCGTTGCGCATAAAGGTGCGAAACAACTGTACTTATTTAATAGTCGTAACCAGATGATTGGCTCATTCCCTGCCACAATTGGTAGCTCAGATACACCATCCCCTACAGGTACTTATAAAATTACCGGTGTAGCGCAAAACCCATGGTACAGCTATTCACCAAGTAACTTTATTCAAGGCAATAATACAAAACCGCTTTCTTTACCACCAGGTCCAAATGCTCCTGTCGGAAACATTTGGATCGGTTTAAGTAAAAAATCATTTGGTATCCACGGTACACCAAATCCATCTGCCATTTCTAAAACTGCATCGCATGGCTGTATCCGTTTGACCAACTGGGATGCTAATGATTTGGGTAAAAAAGTCAAATCGGGTGTCACGGTTAAATTCCTGGAATAATCCCTGCACCCTGTATCAAGAAAAGCCTGCATCTGTTGCAGGCTTTTTTATAAACTACTGCCTCAACAATATAAACATCATCGTTTCAAAAACAGGATGACTTGTTGCCGTTTTATGATTTCTATGTCATTTTCAAACCATTAAAATAAGCTCATGTTTAAAATAATGATAGGAGCATCAATATGAATGCTTTTTTACACCCCAGTGACAACCGCGGTCATGTAAACATGGGCTGGCTTGAGTCTAAACACAGCTTCTCCTTTGGTAGCTGGTATAATCCAAAACTCATGGGTATCAGCGCCTTGCGTGTAATTAATGATGACTTAATCGCAGCGCATAATGGTTTTGGCACCCATCCCCATGACAATATGGAAATCTTGACCTGTGTGCTTAAGGGAACGATTTCTCATAAAGACAGCATGGGTAATGAAGGTGGAATTTCTGCCGGTGAATGGCAACTGATGAGTGCCGGCACAGGTGTTCAGCACAGTGAAATTAACCAAGGTGATGAGCCGGTTCATTTATTACAGATCTGGATTATTCCAAATGAACGCAATGCAGAACCAAACTATCAACAAATCAAATGTGACCCACGTGAACAGCCGAATCAATGGCATTTGATTGTTGGTCCTAATGAAAATGCACCGATGCATATTCGTCAGCAAGCCGAAGTTAAAACTGCAGTGATTAACCAGGGTCAAAGCCTAAACATTGAAGCGACCCAATATATTAATTATGTGCATGTTATTTCGGGTTCAATCAAGATTGCAGAGCATACTGTAGAAGCTGGCGGTGCCATTGCCTTTTTAGAGGCAAGTCAGATTGAAGCTTTGCAAGATGCTCAAGTCATCTGGTTTGATTTGCCTGAACTGCAAGATTAAAGTCATTTTATACCTCCAAGTTCGAGATGATTACTGTCAGGTAGTCATCTCAAACTATTTAAATAAAATAATAAAATGAATAATTTATTCAAATTTAATTGTTGTCTATAGCCTGTCTTATCGATCTATACAAAAATATAAATCTAACCAATCAGCAGCACTTTTTTACCCAAATCAACTGCTTTTTAGGCGAAAATCAAGCTTGTCGTTTGTATGCAATTACCCGATAAAAAGCCCTTTAATCAATCAGGACTCGTCTGGTCACACCTCGTTTCAAAAGCTTAAATAAGCTCCAAAACCTCGGAATTGGTTTTTAATAATCAGAAGAGAACATCCATATGAACCAAATTTTGAATGTCGATACCGTTCAACAACAGGCTTTGCTTTTTTTATTAGATTTCTTAAAACAACGAGACTATCAGTTTACCGCCATTACCCCACTTTCCCATCAAAGTATTCTGAGCCGAAAAAGACAAGAAAAGAACACCCTAATTACGCTTCGAGATATATTTGGCTGGAATTTGGCATTTGCCGAAACCGATCTTGATCCGGCACTTTTTGAAATTCTAAAAGAAAATCGGCTCATCCATTTTCAGGATGATCATCAATGGCTGAGTGATGTACGTGTCGCTTCGCTTGATCGTGAATTATTTATTCATTCAAGTTTCCCAACCCTTCAACACGATTCGGTATTTTTTGGTCCCGATACTTACCGCTTTGCATACCATCTTAAACAATATTTAGCAGCTCGTCCCCATTCATTTAAACGTGCTGTGGAATTGTGCTGTGGCAGTTCGGCTGCTGCGATTAGTCTGGCTAAACATTATCCTGACTTTAATGAAATAACCGTGTCGGATCTTAATCCGAAAGCATTGTTGTATAGTCAAATCAATGCCAGCTTTGCAGGTTTAAATAATATCACTCCGGTTTACAGCAATTTATTTACTTATCTTGCAGGACAGTTCGATCTTATTTTTGCCAATCCGCCTTATTTAATGGATGCTGATCAGCGTCAATATCGTCATGGTGGCGATCAACTCGATGGTAATGAACTCGCCTTCAATATTGTAAAAGAAGGCATTCAGCGGCTTAATCCTCAAGGATGTTTATTTTTATATACCGGTGTAGCTATTCGTCCAGACGGTAACCCTTTTTTACAACAGCTTGAAAAGTTGATGCTGTCGCAACCGAGTATCGATTGGTGTTATGAAGAAATTGATCCCGATGTTTTTGGTGAAGAACTGGATCAGCCTGCTTATCAGCAGATTGAAAGGATTGCTTTGGTTTTGGTGAAGGCGGAACTGATGGATTAAAAGCGGCTGCAATATTGAAAGACTTTAAAAGGCGTTTAGCTAAAATCGAAACCATTAAAAAATAAAGCGACTACAGTTAAATCAGTCGCCGCTTTTCCACCTATTCTGTTTTAGGATGAATTAGGAAGCTATAGCTGAACCGCATCAATGACAGTCGGCTCTGCAATATCATCGACACGTTTTTTAAAATGGGGGACCCGGCGGGACTTATTCATCAGCGCATCGTCAAATTAACTCCAAAATATCAGCCTGTTGAGCCTGCTGTATCAGCCAGTCTTTAAATGCACTCAGCTTGAGTAAAGTCCGGCATTCTTCTCTGTAAACAACATAATAAGCCAAAGTGGAAGGACATTTTATTTCTGGATACAGGCGGACCAGACGCCCTGCTCTTAAATCATCATAGATCATGACACTTCTCGCGAGTGCTACTCCTTGACCATTAATTGCAGCCTGTAATACCGCAGCTGAATTATTGATTTTGAGACCCCGTGGATTATCTTCATTAGTTATTTGATGAAAATGTAACCATGTATATCCCAAGTCGTGAAACCAGAGTGATGATCCATTGAAAGATCATGAATTAAAGGTAAATTTAACAATCCTTCAGGAGACTTTAATTGTTCTAAATGTGCTTGATAAAAGGTGGGTGAACAGACGGGAAACGTTTCTTCTCCCATTAATTTTTCAGCGACAAGTCCAGACCAGCTTCCACTCCCATTGTCAGGTTAGCCTGTTCTTTCAGTGCTGGAGCTTTATTAGATATTTGGAGATGGCAAATCATGAATATTGCTCTCCTACCTTGGATTATTCTATCGGCCTTATCTCTGTTATGGCTGCATAAAAAAGATGCAAAAGCAATTTAACTGCTGGAAGGGAAAAATATACCCCTTCATATTTTATGAGGTCTGTGAATATAGAAACTTCTACATGACAAAAACAGTTTGAAATTTATATCTCAACTGCAATTTACGATTCTCAGCGTAATTCCGATAAGATTGGAATAGCTTTTATGTTAAGACTCTGATGAGTTCTAGCGAACAAGGATTGCTTTTCTTGTTATTCTTTCTAGTATTCTTCAAACTCTTTGTAAATACTTTTCACTACTAGAATGTCACCAGCATTATCCACAGCTATTTGAATCAGATGATGTTCTGTCTGTTAACGAACATAGTTCCTGTTCATCACTGACCATACATGGACTGGGATAAAGCACGATACATCAGAAAGAAAACCAACTGACGCATCGTTCACGAAATTAGTATTCGTAGTTATTATCGATAGACCATTCCTGTAACTTTCCAAACAAGATCTGGTCATTAAAGAGCAAGTCATTTTTTGCAAGTACTTTACTCTCATCTGTTGGACAGAAACCATCATCACAGTCTGAATCGACGACCCAACAACCACGGACAAACAGGATTTCATTTCCTTCTTGCTCCAGCTGTTTTTTCACCCGTTGAATTGCTTCATCGATGTTTTTTGCGCCTAAATAAGCTGTCACATACGCATAAGATTCCGATGGATCTGATGCTTTTTTAAATTCAATGCCTACACAAAAAAGATATTTTTTCATTATCGACTCCTGATTGATATGAATTGTCTGATTCAATTGGTTCAATTCCATGAACAGCTTTATGATTAACATACCGTATCTTGATTCAGCAGACCAGTGAGAACTCCCACTGATCTGTGTTTAAAACTTAATACGCTAATTTCAACAGCAATCTAAATAGCCCTGCAACCAAGGCCAAGCTTAAAAAACCAGCCAGCCATAAGCCAATAAACCATTTCAATTCAGAAATTTTCATTCAGCCTCCTTAATGATAACCTTCATCACCCACACGCACTTTATCCCTGAAAACCCAATACGATAATCCGGTATAAATAAGAATGATCGGAATTAAGATCAGTGCGCCAATAAGGGCAAATAATTGACTACTGGCAGGTGCTGCAGCCTCCCAGATAGTGATAGATGGTGGAATGACATAAGGCCATAAACTAATCAGAAAACCGCTATAAGCGAGAATTACCAAAGCCAAAGTATAAATGAATGGCAGGAACTCCTTGCGCTGCTTACAGGCTTTGATTGCCAGGAAGGTAAACAGCAGAACCAGTACGGGTACCGGGCTAAAATAAAAGAGTTGCGGTTGACTGAACCAGCGCGCTGCAATTTCATGATGAAGCAAAGGCGTATAAATACTGACACAGGCAAAAATCAGCAATAATGCGATGAGCAGTTTTGGCATCAGTTCAAACATGCGATTCTGCAGCATTTTTTCGGTTTTAAAGATCAACCAGCCACATCCCAAGGTTGCATACAGTACAACCACACTTAGACCGGTAAACAGGGAAAAAGGTGTTAACCAGTCCAGACCACCGCCAGTATAGATGCCATTCGTGGTTTTAATCCCCTGAATATAGGCTCCCAAAATCAATCCTTGGAAAAATGAGCTCAAGA
>NZ_WXXM01000068.1:0-204 GCF_011319235.1 Acinetobacter sp. SA01 | reverse complement strand
TGATACTTGGTGCTGTACCTGAGCCATCCGGGGTAAACGTTGCCGTCCAGGTCTGGCCAGTTGCATCCGGTGTGATCGCACTTAAGCTGCCGCCCACTACAATCACATCACCTTGGCTAAAGCCGCTGACCGGCTCATTAAAGCTGAAAGTAATCGTGGTGCTTTCACCTGCTGCAAGTTTCAGATCAGCAGCACTAATGGTTA
>NZ_WXXM01000067.1:0-215 GCF_011319235.1 Acinetobacter sp. SA01 | reverse complement strand
ATCTGAGGGTCTGTAGCTCAGTTGGTTAGAGCACACGCTTGATAAGCGTGGGGTCACAAGTTCAAGTCTTGTCAGACCCACCACTACTGACTGACGATGTAATTCATTACATTAAAGCGTACGGAAATCAGAAACATTGACTTATTGATAAGCTGGGGACTTAGCTTAGTTGGTAGAGCGCCTGCTTTGCACGCAGGAGGTCAGGAGTTCGACTC
>NZ_WXXM01000066.1:0-222 GCF_011319235.1 Acinetobacter sp. SA01 | reverse complement strand
TGTCATTGGTGTTGCTGTCATTTACAGTAACCACCGGTGCAACCAGATCAACCCCAAAGCCATCCGCTGCATTCAGCGTATCACCTGTACCGGGGTTACCCGCAACATCACTATAGCTGCCTGTAGCAACACTGATACTTGGTGCTGTACCTGAGCCATCCGGGGTAAACGTTGCCGTCCAGGTCTGGCCAGTTGCATCCGGTGTGATCGCACTTAAGCTGC
>NZ_WXXM01000008.1:0-155581 GCF_011319235.1 Acinetobacter sp. SA01 | reverse complement strand
AAAATGCTTTTGCGAGATTAAAACATTTCCGTGCTATTGCAACTCGATTTGATAAACTAGCACGCAATTATAAATCTATGATCCGTATAGCTTGCATATTTATTTGGTGCAAAGCCAAATGAGGACACGCCCTAGAAATTGGAATTATTATTGCATATGGTAAGACAGCAACACATTTACCTAAATATTGTTATAAAAGTAGATATTTCACATTTTATTAACAGTGAGGGTAGATTGTTTCAAATTTTTGCGAAGAAATACCACAGGATTTCATTGAATGTCGAATCAGTTTTTAGATTTAATTAAGAAACGCCGTACCATTTATGCAGTTGGTAAAAATGTAGAGCAAAGCCCAGAGTATTTAACTGATTTGATTAAGCATGTGATCAAGCAGAGCCCATCCTCTTTTAACTCGCAGTCTTCACGTGCCGTGATTCTGTTTAATGCCGAGCATGAAAAATTTTGGGGTTTTGTCAAAGAAAAACTCAAGTCTTATGCCAAAGATGAAGAAAGTGCAGCAAAAACCAGTGCCAAAATGGACAGTTTTGCCGCAGGTGTGGGTACCGTTTTATTCTTTGAAGACATGGATGTGATTAAAGGCCTGCAAGAGCAGTTCCCGTCTTACGCAGAGAATTTCCCGATCTGGGCAGAGCACTCAACAGCCATTGCCCAGTTCGCAACCTGGACCGCCTTACATACTGAAGGTTTAGGCGCTTCACTTCAGCACTATAACCCGATCGTGGATGAACAGGTACATGCTGAATGGGAAATTCCAGCCTCCTGGAAACTGCGTGCCCAGCTTGTGTTTGGTTCAGTAGAAGGTGAAGCCAAAGATAAAGCTTATATAGATGATGCAACACGTTTTAAGGTATTTAAGTAATTCATAATTTTCCGAAGTCCCCTTTATAAAAGGGGATTTCGTATATTTTAGCCAATGGTTTTAATTTTTCCCGGCGGTATCGGAGAATTATTAAGCAGCGTTAACGGCTTTGTTTCTCACTTTATGTCCATGTAGCACATAGTAAAAACCAATACAGATCAAAGCTGCAATCGCGCTATACATATACAGCTGCGCGTAATTGATATAATCCAGCGCCATACCAATAAAGTAGGGACCAAAACCAAGACCTGCATCGAGGAAAATGAAGAATGTCGAGGTAGCAAAGCCCATACGGTCCAGCGAGGTACTTTTCACAGCAACAGTCTGACAAACTGACTGAATGTTACCATAGCCCAGACCGAGCAAACCTGCACAAAGCAACAAGGTCATCGGACTATGTGCCTGACTGAGCAAATACAAGGCCAATGCCATAATGATAAATGCGGGATACATAATGATATTTTCATCTTTACGATCCATCAGTGGGCCGGTAAATGGACGTGAAAATAAAATCGCAATCGCATACATTAAGAAGAAGAAAGAAGCTGTTTCAACCAGATTAATTTCTTTGGCATAGAAATTAATAAAGGATAAAACGCCTGAATAACAAATCGATGTAAATAACATGATGATCGAGATCGGCAAAGCTTTCATTTCAATAAATTGGGAAATGAAACTTGGCTTTTGTACACTGACCTGAGTTTCAACAGTTTTAGTATGTTGTGGCAAGTTAGGCACTTCAATCATCAAGGCCACAACCAGACAGCTCACCGCAACAATGCTAGATAAGGCGAAAATCGAGTTATAACCAACATGCAACATCATCCATATTGCTAGGAATGGGCCAATCGCGGTACCCAATGTACTGCTCATGCTGTAGTAACCAATCCCTTCACCACGACGGGTCGGCGGTAAAATCTGCGCGATGATGGTGCCCAATACAGTCGATGCCATACCCATCATAAAACCATGCATGAAACGCACACCCAGCAAGGCAGCGACATTCATGGGAATAAAATAGAATCCGGAAAAAATCAAAAATCCAATTAAACCCACAATCATGGTGGTTTTGCGGCCAAAACGTTCCAGAAACTTACCAACAAATAAACGACCAATCAGGGTGCCGACAATGAACAAACCGGAAATCAGACCGGCCTGAGCCGTGGTTGCACCCATTTCAGCGACGGCATAGCCGACAATGACCACCACAAGCAGATAAAAGGTCAGGACCAGCTGAAAGTTAATGGCACTGACAAGAATAAAATTTCTTGTCCATAAGGGCGTATTTTCACTCATGACTGGCTACCTTTCATTTCTTGCAGATGTTCCATAAGTTTATGCAGGGTATTCAGCGTACTATTTTGCGCAGCCTGATCTAAGGGCAATAACAGCTGTTGTTCAAACAGGTCCAGTTTTTCAGAGCACACGGCAAAAAGTTGTTGACCTTTAATGCTTAGAATCAGTTTCTTTTGCCGTTTATCTTCTGTATCGACCTGATCCAAAACCTCCAGTTGTATTAATGCATGAATACGTTTTGCAATCGAAGGTTTGGAAACATTCAGGTATTCAGCAATGTCAATAGAGGTACAGCCTTGCTTAAGCTGTATGACATACAGCACCTGCCACAATGAATAATTCAGCTGATGTGGAAGCAAAATGGTATTGATTTCATCACTCATTAAACGCGCACAGCGCAGTAATGAAGCACGAAAGTTAAGTCGAATTGGCATAATAGTTAGCTAGGGTAACTAAATTGAGATAACTTTACGCCTGTTGAGTTGATTGTTCAAGTATTAGTCAGGGAGCAAGAATGATTTATTCTGAAAATGACAGAATCATATTAAGGCACTTCAATTCTCAGTAATAAGTTGCATTTCAAAATTATTTATACCGGTTTGTCTTACTGGGTGTTCCGCGACAAAGTGCGCATTGGTGATGAAGGCTATCATTAAGGACTAAATATGAAACTTTCACAGATGCAGTGGTTTATTGTGTTGTGGCTAGGTGGATTTTTTGCTTTAGCATTGATTGCTGGAGCATTCCGGCTGCTTGTTCAACTGGATTATTATCTTTAATTGTTGATAATAAATAATAAAGTGGTTTGTTTTAAACAAGCCACTTTATTATTTAACCTGCAAGTTTGATCCATGAGATCACACCCAAATCTATATTTGAAGATAATGATTTATCTGTTCTGAAATTCTATTTATTTCGCTTACGATAAACACTAGGGCGTACCGGATGCGAATTTTTCCATAAGCCTTTTTTCTGCTTCTTGGCCTGAAGTTGTAGAGCTAACCATTTCTGTTTTTGCGTCGGGTTTTTAATATATTCCTCATACACCCATGCCGCGCCGCGTTTGACCATTTCCTGATTGATATTTCGTCTAAAACGGTAAATGACGCCAACGCAGCGCCCATAGCGATCGACATCGGTAATCTCGACACGAACCAGTTTGTAATACACCATTTTTTTAACCAGACGCTGAGATTCCTTGCCATAGGTTTGTGTTGATTCGGGAGCATCAATATAGGCAAAACGCAGTTTGGTTTCTGAGCGACGTAAGTTATAGCGCGTACAGGTGATAGTATCGCCATCACTCACCGCAATGACTTTGCACCAGTATTTTTTTCCTTTTTTAAACGGTTTAAATACATCGGTAAGGAAAGCGTGAATTTTGCGGAAGATAAAAAACAGCACTGCACAAAGCAGCATGCCCAAGATAATGAGCCAAACAGGGGAGAGATTTGCCAACATAGATAAAATTTGTGGAATTTGACTTGAAAATACCAGTCCAGATTCAACAATAAAAAGATAAAAAATGAGCTGCTATATTAATGGAAATTCTCAAAAATAATGGCTTGAGAAATAGTCAAATAGCATTAAAAGCCTTACCAGTTCAGCATTTCGGTTATTTATTCAGTAAAAGGTGATATCTGCATAAAAAATCATTCAGATCCATAACAAATACTCAAAATAGCCTAAGTAAAAATTTTAGTTATTTCGCTGCGCAAAAATTGATGACGCGAATTTTCTTCCAAATCTTTATGCCAATACATCCCCAAAGTAATTAACGGCAAGTCCACAGGCACTGCAAAAATATTTAATGTAGTAGAAACTTGTAAATGACTAAGCAAATTTTGAGGAATAGTTAAAACGGATTGAGGGTTTTGTAGCAAAATCTGTAAAGCGGTTGAATAATGTTGGCAACGTAAAAAAATCTGTCGCGACAGTTGTTTGCGGTTTAAATATATATCTTCAACCAAAACTCCAGTTCGGCGTGATGAAACCCCAATATGTGGGGCAGCGAGATAAAGCTGTTCCGTCATTTCAGGTTGCTGCGTACATACCACAAATTGATCTTGTACCAGTTTCTGAAATTGAATTTTCTCACCGAAGTTTTGTTCCAGATCAATGACAAAGTCTATTTGCTGGGTGGCGAGATCTGTGACAAGCGTTTTACGGTCTAATTTGCTACTGAAAAATTGAATTTCTAGATTTAAGCCCTGAAAATGCTGAACCAGTTTGGGAAAAATCATCGGTTCTATTTCATCATGCACCGCAATTCTTAAGCTTTGCACCATACGGGGTTCAAAATGCTGCTTTTGCATTGAAATGTTTTGAATAGCGAACAGTGCATTTTTAATGACGGGATAAATTTCCTCAGCAAATGAAGTAGGCAACATTTTATTGCCGGCACGTGCAAATAAATCATCCTGTAAATGTTGTCTTAAACGCTGTAAGGCATGGCTGGCAGCAGATTGGCTGATACACAAAATCTGTGCAGCCCTGGAAATGCTTTTTTGTTCATAAACTGCAATAAATAAGGGATATAAGTTAATGTCTATGCGATGAAAAACACTCAGGTCAATCGCGACTTTATTATGAATACTGTTCATAGTGTGATATTGAATTAAATCATTTTATTCATAATAGTTTTCGGGTTATGTTGTTGTAAAGATCAGATAATATATATTTTGAGGGAATTGGCCATGTTTGAGTTATCAGCACGTGCGCAGGACTATATTGAAAGAACCAAAAAGTTCATTAAAGAAGAAATTGAACCGGTTGAAACCGAGTTTTGGAATGATGTCCATGAGCTCAATCAAGGGGGAGACTGGACAACATGGCAATGGCCCACTCAACTTGAAATATTAAAAAATAAGGCCAAGGCAGCGGGTCTTTGGAATATGTTTTTGCCATGTCCAAAATTGGGGCAAGGCTTATCAGTTCAGGAATATGCACACATTGCCGAACTTTCCGGTCGTAGCTTGCTTGCACCGACGGTCTTTAACTGTAATGCACCAGACAGTGGCAATATGGAGGTGTTGTGGCGCTATGGTTCTGAACAACAAAAACAGCAATGGCTCACACCATTATTGGAAGGAAAAATCCGTTCAGTATTTTGTATGACTGAACCTGCTGTGGCATCTTCTGATGCCACCAATATGCAGGCAACGGCGATTGTCGAGGGAGACGAAATAGTTCTGAATGGCCGTAAATGGTGGTCATCGGGTTTAGGTGATCCAAATGCCAAAATCATCATTTTTATGGCGCATACGCCTGATGAAAGCAAAGACCGTCATCATCAACATTCCATGGTTTTGGTTCCTGTAGATACTGCGGGCGTAACAATTGAACGCATGCTGCCTGTATTTGGGGATTATGATGCACCGCATGGACACGGCGAAATTAGCTTTAACAATGTCCGTGTACCAGTGGCCAATTTTATTGGTGGTGCAGGTCAGGGTTTTGAAATTGCGCAAGGCCGTTTAGGGCCAGGTCGTATTCATCATTGTATGCGTTGTATCGGTGCAGCAGAAAAATCTTTAGAGTTGATGATTGATCGTGGTATGAGTCGTACTGCTTTTGGCAAAGAAATTTTAAAGCTGGGTGGCAATCTGGAACGTGTTGCAGAAGCCCGTGTGGCCATTGACCAGGCACGATTACTTACACTTTATGCTGCTTACAAGATGGATACTTTAGGTAATATGGCAGCACTGACTGAAATCTCAGCAATTAAAGTGGTTGCACCAAGCGTACTGGAAAAAGTCGTGGATATGGCCATACAGATACACGGTGGTGCTGGTGTTTCTCGTGATACACCTCTAACAGGATTCTTTGCTCAGGCTCGAAGCTTACGTTTGGCCGATGGCCCGGATGAAGTGCATAAAGGCATGATTGCTAAACTTGAACTGGCAAAACGCGGTTACAGTTCAGGTCGGAAAAAAGATTAATTACATAAATAGTTGAGGCTGCTTATCATTTGCCTGAAAATTTTGCTGTTTATGAGAAATTAAACGGGTATAAATAAGTAAGCGATGAAGTGTTATAACATTGATGATTTAGGGAAATAACAATGTCAGTGATTGATGTGGGTGGGAAGGTTCGTCAAGGCGAAGAACTGGATGTCATTGCTGTTGAGAATTGGCTCAAAGCACAAGGAACTGATTTACAGGGTCAAGCCGAAGTTACGCAATATTCAGGTGGAGCGTCCAACTGGACTTACCGTTTGAAATACGACAATACGGACTTGATTTTACGCCGTCCCCCTAAAGGAACCAAAGCCAAATCTGCGCACGACATGGCACGTGAATACAATGTGCAAAAAAATCTGGCACCATTCTATCCTGTACTGCCTGAAATGGTGGCGCTCTGTCAGGATGAATCGGTGATTGGCTGTGATTTCTATGTCATGCAACGTGTGGAAGGCATTATTCCACGTGCCAATTTACCCAAAGAGCTCAATTTTAATGAAGCTCAGGTCCGTGAACTGTGCATCAATGTCATTGATAAATTGATTGAGTTGCATCAGGTGCCTTATGCAGGGACAGAACTGGAAAAGCTCGGCAAGGGCGAAGGCTATTGTCGTCGTCAGGTAGAAGGCTGGGATGCCCGCTATGAAAAAGCCAAAACCCTAAATGTACCGTCTTTTAAATATGTCCGAAACTGGCTAAAAGACAATATCCCTGCCGATTCAAAAACCTGTGTCATTCATAATGACTGGCGTTTTGATAATGTAATTTTAGATCCGAAGCATCCGACACAAGTAATTGGCGTTCTAGACTGGGAAATGGCAACCCTCGGCGACCCTTTAATGGATTTGGGTTCAGCCCTCGCGTATTGGGTTGAAGAAAGTGACAATCAAATTTTTAAAGCCACCCGTCGTCAGCCCACCAATTTAAAAGGCATGTTCACACGTCAGGAAGTGGTGGATTATTATTTGCAAAAAACCGGCTTGCAAACAGAGAACTGGACCTTTTATGAAGTGTTCGGTATTTTCCGTTTGGCCGTGATTGCGCAGCAAATCTATTACCGTTACTACCATAAACAGACCAATAATCCAGCCTTTAAGGATTTCTGGGTAGTGATTCATGCCTTGCATATCCGTGTGCTTAAATTGATTGGCCTGCAAAAACTTGAGGCCAATGAACTGGCTCAAAAATATATCGCGAAATTTAAGGAATTGATGCCGACATGACCACAATTTATCTGATTCGTCACGGGCAAGCCTCTTTTGGGGCTGAAAGTTATGACCAACTTTCTCCCAACGGCGAATTACAGGCGAAATTATTAGGGCAATATTTCGACCAGATTCTAAAAGAAGCACCTTATGTGGTGTCAGGTTCGATGCAACGTCATCAACAGACAGCCCACTTGACTTTGGCACAATGTTTTCCTGAGGCTGAGATTCAGACCGATAGTGCATGGAATGAATTTAATCACCAGCAGGTTTTTGCCAGATACGAACCACGTTTTAATGAACCACATCTGTTAAAGCAGGATGTCGCCAAGGAAGATAATCCTCGGGCTTACCTGGCTAAAATTTTTGAAGGGGCGATTGAGCGCTGGACGGGTGGTGACTATCATCATGAATATGATGAATCTTGGCCGCATTTTAAAAACCGGGTTGAAACAGCATTGCAAAACTTATGTGATGAACTGGCTAAAATCAAACCGCGGTATGCCGTAGTGTTTACCTCTGGCGGTGTGATTTCGGTAGCTGCAGGAAAACTGTTAGAGCTGAATGCTAACCGGACTTTTGCCTTAAACTGGGCAATCGCCAATACCAGCATGACCACACTACGTCTGGTGGGAAATGAACCACAATTACTGAGCTTGAATGAACACCATTTTATTAAGGCCGAAGATCCCGGCTTACTGACCTGGATCTGATTAAAAAAATAGCAAAGGAAGACAACATGGCAAAAACAATTTTAATTACCGGGGCAAGTTCAGGGATTGGTGCAGGTATGGCACGTGAATTTGCACAAAAAGGCTATAACCTTGCCATCTGCGCCCGTCGTTTGGAACGTCTGGAAACATTAAAACAAGAACTGGAAAGCAAGTACAGCGTA
Source organism: Acinetobacter sp. SA01 (assembly GCF_011319235.1). Taxonomy (NCBI): domain Bacteria; kingdom Pseudomonadati; phylum Pseudomonadota; class Gammaproteobacteria; order Moraxellales; family Moraxellaceae; genus Acinetobacter; species Acinetobacter sp. SA01. The sequence continues at coordinate 147,343 of NZ_WXXM01000008.1, read as the reverse complement.
AAAGTCATAGCCAAAACCTTAGATGTGACCCATTACGATCAAGTCTTTGAAGTGTTCCGTGCATTTAAAAAGGAATTTGGCACCATTGACCGTATTATTGTCAATGCTGGGGTGGGTGAAGGTCGCCGGATTGGTAAAGGTAATTTTGAAATTAACAAAGCCACTGTCGAAACCAACTTTATTTCAGCTTTGGCACAATGTGAAGCCGCAGTGGAAATTTTCCGTGCGCAAAATGCAGGGCATCTGGTGATGATTTCTTCCATGAGCGCTATGCGTGGCATGCCGAAACATTTAACCGCGTATGGAGCCAGTAAGGCAGGAGTTGCACATTTGGCTGAAGGCATTCGTGCCGAGTTGATTGATACTCCGATTAAAGTCACTACCATTTTCCCCGGTTATATCCGTACAGAACTGAATGAAGGTGCGAAAAAACTGCCTTTTGAAGTGGATGAAAAAACCGGTTCGCATTTACTGGTTAAGGCCATTGAAAAAGCACCGGTTAAAGCCTACGTTCCACAGTGGCCCTGGTTACCTTTAGGCTTGGCCATGAAAGTATTGCCACTGAAACTGGTCAATAAGTTGGGTTAATTTTCGGATTCTAAAAAGCTCATTCAATGGGCTTTTTTTATACGCTGGAAAACATTGTAAAACTAAGCTCGATAAAAAATAACATCATCAGCAGATTCAGCAGATTCAGCAGATTCAGCAGATTCAGCAGATTCAGCAGATATCGACCACCTTCAACCCTAGATTACTATTGACCTGATGTAGCACATTCACTATTTAATTAGATGAAACTTATTGTAATTTAAGTCAATGCTTCTCACCCCATAAACTCCTATATTGATACAGATATCATTGTGAATTTTATCTTGTATGCTGTTAAAAATTTCAACCATCGTTCTGATTCCATCACTGATTATTCAAGGCAATGCCGTTAAGAAAAATACTCTACGTTTAGCAGAACCAGAAGGACAACGTCAGGGGACAGTTGGAACTGGAAAAATGCTGTCTGTTTTAATTTTAGGAGATTCGGCTGCGGCTGGAGTCGGTGTTGCAACTCAGGAAGATGCTTTACTCGGTGCAGTGCTGAAGCAGTTAAAAGATGGCTATGAAATCAGTTATCAACTTGAAGCTACCACCGGTCATACCAGCGGACAAGTGATTCAGACGGTAAAGAATATGCCCAATCAACACTTCGATGTGGTCATTACTTCTGTCGGGGTAAACGATATTACCAAACTAACCTCACCTAAAGACTGGATTCAAAAGCAGCAACAACTTTATGCAGAAATTAACCGGAAATTCACGCCTGAATTAGTTATTGCATCTGGCGTGCCACCGATGAACATGTTTCCTGCATTACCTCATCCACTGGCCTGGTTATTTGGACAATATGCCAAAGGCATGAATAAAAATCTTGCCAAATTTGTTCAGCAGAACGGCAATATGCAATGGATTGAATATGATTTGCAACGTTTTAAAAGCCTCAATCTGGAAATGGCAAAGGATGGTTTTCATCCCAGCAAGGAAATTTATACACTTTGGGGTGAACAGGTGGCAGATAAAATTCGTCAAATGTTTTAAATTAAGCTGAAGATCGATAAATAGACTGTCTATGAGCACCAAACCAAATATTGAAACCCATCCACTGGAACCTTTTTTACCTTCAAATGCCAAATTGCTGATGATGGGCAGCTTTCCGCCGCCTAAAGCTCGCTGGAAAATGGAGTTTTATTATCCAAATTACCAAAATGACATGTGGAAAATTTTTGGTTTGGCATTCTTTGGCAATAAAGAACACTTTTTAGATATTGCTAATAAAAATTTCAAGGAACAGCAGATCCGTGATTTTTTAATGGAAAAAGGCATCGCAATTTTTGATACGGCGTACCAAATTATCCGTTTAAAAGGCAACGCTTCGGATAAATTTTTACATATTGAACAAGCTACTGATTTAGCCAGGCTGCTCCAGCAGATTCCTGAGTGTCACAGCATTATGACCACGGGTGATAAAGCAACCGATACCTTGATGCTTTCAATGCCAGAACATACTGAAAAACCTTTAATTGGTCATGCCTCAAAAACCTACTTTGCTGAACGCGAGCTGACTTTATACCGGATGCCATCTTCATCCCGTGCTTATCCACTTGCTTTGGAGAAAAAGGCCGAAGCTTACACTCAGTTGTTTAAAGAAATAGGCTTGCTATAAGTAAGTTAATTAAATTAAATAAATCAAGAGTTAATTCAACGGACCCGAGGAGCTGACTGTTTCTCGTTCATTTTAGGCTGTGCTGAGTTGTATTGATTAAAAAGTCTTTGACGTCTTTACCAATGTCATCGAAAACTTTTCAAATGATAAATAGATTTAAAAAGGAATTTAAGTGATTCAGAGTAGGTCACAAAAGCTATCCATCATATTCAACATAGTCCCATAAATTTAAACGGGCTTTAATCTGTTTACGAATATTCGGCAACATTGGCAGCAGGGTTCCGTCAATCCACAGGCTTAAGGCCTGAGCAGAAATCACCTGTTGATTGGCATCTATAATTTTTGCGCCTTTGACCATCACCAGAGTTTCTTCACTCGCTGCAGTTTCAATGCCTTTAAACAGGACTTGGAGTTCAAAACCGGTATCCTGAATCAGCCATTCCAGTTCCAGCTGCACATTTTGATTGGATTTTAAAATGGCCTGACCTTCAATTAATTCAGAATCGGACTGGCAATCATGCTCTACACGAACTTTCGCTAAAAACCAGTCTTGGCGGCCTAAATCGTCCAGCGTTTTATACGGGGTTAAAATATCACTTAAATTAAATTGACGGCTTAAATCAAAAAATTGCATTGCAGAAGATCACGATTGGGAGAGAGCTGAGTTAAAAACTCGAAAAATGGCATGTTAAATCAAATTAAGAAACGAGTAAAATCATTGTGCTGATTGATCTAAAATATATATAAATAACATTTAATTTCTTATAAGTCTTTGCAGAAATATTCATCAGGGAAGTGCCCAGTCTGATAGATGAGACAAGCCAGATTATAGACTTGCAGCTTTTATTAAGGCGGGTTGTGTAGATTCATGAGCACAATATGATCTCGTGCTGATCTTCCAGTACTCGATGATTTAGAAAGACAAGGCCTGTGCGTGTTTTAATGTCATTAATTTGTCATTACATCATCCATTCAATGGGGAGATATGACACCGCTTGCATGCTAAAACGCTGAAATCTGGTCGATTGGGGATCATGTGAATACTCTGTGCGAGTTCCATCTTTATGATGCTCTATCCAAATCACTTCACCTTGTGGATTAAGTTTCAATTCATAGGCAATAAGCGGTAAGTATTTATCTAAAGAGTCGGAAATTTGTTGTTGTAAAATAGTGGATTCGACCATCAGTCCTACTTCGCTATTCAAATTGGCAGAACGGGGATCAAAATTGGCAGAACCAATAAACACCATGCCATCTATATCCAAAAACTTGGCATGCAAACTGGAGGCATTTTTCCCCTTAGCTGGAATGACATTACCTGTCATCACTTCATACCAGGTCCGTTTATTGCGTTCGATATAGGGCTTAAATTCATATAGTTTTATCCCGTTTTTCAGTAAATCATGGCGATATTGTCTATAAAAGGCATGCACCAGAGGAACGTCATTGGCAAGGAATGAATTGGTCAGCACTCGAACATTCACGTTGTTTTGGGCTAAACCCGTTAAATAATCCCTGCCTTTTTTTGTGGGGACAAAATAGGCAGAGACCAGTTCCAGATGATGTTCAGGTTTTCCCACAAGCTGCATTATTTGACGGTAAATCAGTTGATTATCCGATGCCTGAGCGCGAATTTTATCGGGTGAATCTGCGACAAAATGTGCTTTTTCCCAGTTAATCGGACGATCTTTTAGATGTTCAGTGATCTGTTTTTCAGCCAGTTCAATCCGCCTTTTAAGCTGGTCTTTTTGTAAGGCAGTCAGCTCATAATATCGACGTAATTTGGCAAGCTGTTCTGGACGGCTTTTACCCAACAGCAGGGGTACAGGATAACTTAAATCATCACTCCAAAAGTCCTGAAATACTTTGTTGGCATGCTTCACGGCAGTGCCATAAAACAAAATGTCCATATCGGTAAACTGGAAAGACTCACTGGCTTCAAAGTATTCACGGCTAATGTTGCGGCCACCGGTCACCGCTATGGCACCATCGGCAATAATCAGCTTGTTATGCATACGGCGATTAATTTGTTTGAAACGAAAAATATAATCAAACACGCGCAGTTTTCTGGCCCTAAAGGTATAGGGATTAAAGATTTTAATTTCAAAGTTTGGATGTTGTGCCAATTGTTTTAAGGTAGCATCGAGTTGGGAACCGTTCTGGTCATCAATCAATAAACGGATTTTCACCCCACGATCAGCGGCTTTTAGCAATTCAGCCAGCATCAGGTGACCAATCGAGTCATCTTCCCAAATGTAGTACTGCAAATCGATATTATATTGTGCTTTATTAATCAGATGCAGCCTTGAAGCAATACTGGTAAAAGCATCATCTAAAGCAAGATAGGCGGTAAGGCCTTGGATAATTTGTGTATCTACATTGGAACCGTTTAACCAGTGCTCAGCATGCACCTGAATGGGAGACTGCTTTTTGGATTCATTCATCGGCAAACTGCACCCCATCATTGTAAAAATTGTAACAGCAAACATGACAGCATGCATGGATGGTCTAATCTGCATAATTGTTATGAAGTCATAAAGTTATAAGTACATATTATCATCATGTTATAGGTTGAATCGGACAATAAAAAGAGGTTACTGTAGCTCATCTGTTAAAGAACCCAAAAAGGATAAATTATTCATGAAATCACGTGCTGCAGTCGCATTTGGTCCAGGTCAACCGCTCCAAATTGTTGAAATTGATGTTGCTCCGCCAAAAGCAGGTGAGGTTTTGGTAAAAATTAGCCATACCGGCGTATGTCATACCGATGCCTTTACGTTATCGGGTGATGATCCTGAAGGCGTGTTTCCTGCAGTATTGGGCCATGAAGGCGCTGGTGTGGTGGTCGAAGTCGGTGAAGGTGTAACCAGCGTACAACCGGGTGATCACGTTATTCCACTGTATACTGCAGAATGTGGTGAATGTTTATTCTGTAAATCGGGTAAAACCAACCTCTGTGTAGCGGTTCGTGCAACCCAAGGTAAGGGTTTGATGCCAGATGGCACTACACGTTTTTCTTATAATGGTCAGCCGATTTACCATTATATGGGCTGCTCAACTTTCAGTGAATATACCGTGGTCGCTGAAGTCTCTTTGGCAAAAATTAACCCTGAAGCGAATCATGAGCATGTGTGTCTGCTGGGTTGTGGCGTAACCACAGGTTTAGGTGCAGTAAAAAATACCGCCAAGGTTCAGGAAGGAGATACCGTCGCTGTATTTGGTCTGGGTGGTATTGGTCTGGCTGTGGTGCAAGGTGCCAAAAAAGCCAAAGCCAGCCGCATTATTGCTATTGATACCAATCCTGAAAAATTCAAACTGGCTGAACAGTTTGGTGCGACAGAATTTTTAAATCCAAAAGATTATGACAAACCGATTCAGGAAGTGATTGTTGAAAAAACTGGTTGGGGTGTAGATCATTCTTTTGAATGTATTGGCAATACCAATGTGATGCGTTCTGCACTGGAATGTGCTCACCGTGGTTGGGGACAATCCATCATTATTGGGGTTGCGGGTGCAGGTCAGGAAATTTCAACCCGTCCATTCCAGCTGGTCACCGGCCGTACCTGGAAAGGCACCGCTTTTGGTGGCGTGAAAGGCCGTTCACAATTGCCAGGTATGGTAGAAGAAGCCATGAAAGGAGATATTCAGCTTGAACCGTTTGTCACTCATACCATGGGACTGGAAAAAATTAACGAAGCCTTTGAGTTAATGCATGATGGTAAATCGATTCGTACCGTGATCCATTTTGAAGACTAAAAATTCTCAAATAAAAACGAAATAAAAAAACGGGCAGATTGCCCGTTTTTTATATCAGCCTAAAGAAGTTCAGTCCAAATTAAGCAGTGGCTTTAATGACTTCAGCAATCGATTCCGCCACATAATCAATATTGCTTAAATTCAGACCTGCAACACACATACGGCCACTACGCACCAGATAAATGCCGTATTGATCTTTCAAGATATCGACCTGTTCAGCACTCAGCCCGGTATAGCTAAACATGCCTTGCTGTTTGACCAGATAGCTAAAGTCACGCTCTGGTAAGGCTTGGCTGAGTTTATCTTTTAAAATGTGACGCATTTGAATAATACGTTCCCGCATTTCTTTCAGTTCAGTTTGCCACATCGCGGTAAGTTTCTCGTCATGCAAGACATTATTGACTAACAATGCCCCAGTCGTTGCCGGACTGGAATAAATACGGCGTACAGTCGCTTTGAGCTGGCCCAATACTTTTTGTGCAGTGGCCGAATCGTCACAGACAAAAGTTAAACCGCCTATACGTTCACCATAGAGCGAGAAAATTTTAGAGAATGAATTGCTGACAATAAAATTCATGCCTGCTTTATCCAAGGCACGAATCGCATAGGCATCTTCTTCTAGTCCTTGCCCAAAACCTTGATAGGCAATATCCAAGAAGGGAATCAGATCCTGTTGTTTTAGTACAGCAATCACCTGATCCCATTCAGCAGGCGTCAAGTCTGCACCCGTCGGGTTATGGCAACATGGATGTAATAACACAATACTTTTTGCCGGTAGCTGGCTTAATTTTTCCAGCATCGCTGGCACATTGACGCCATTGGTCGCTGCATCAAAATAAGGGTAGAAATGCGAGTGAATGCCGGCACCATTAAAAATGGCAATATGATTTTCCCAGGTCGGCTGGCTGACCCAAACATCAGATTCAGGAAAATATTTTTTCAGAAAATCCGCCCCAACTTTAAGCGCGCCAGAACCGCCTAAAGTCTGGATGGTCACCGCATGTCCATCACGGCGCGCCGGACTATTTTCTCCCAATACCAGCGCTTGAGTAGCCTGATTATAAGGTTTTAAGCCATCCATCGGTAAATACAGCTTAACCTGTTCATTGCTTGTTTCAATATTCTTATACGCTGCTTTGACCGCTTCAAGTTGAGGCACAATATTGTCTTCATTGTAATAAAGCCCAATACTTAAATTCACTTTTTGTGTCCGTTCATCTTTAGCAAATTCTTCCATTAAAGAAAGAATCGGATCACCTGCATACGCATCAACATGTTGGAACATGAATACATCCTTCGTTATATGGAGTAAAACAAATCAAGCCTTCGGTATAGAATACATTTTATCTTTTAATGCCAATGGATGGTCTTTTATTTTGATAGAAACTGCTCAGCAGTTGAAATATTAAAAAATTATCTAAAGCACGCTAACAATAGAAAAGGATTAGATTTTAAGTTAGAAGCCAAGTTTTATTTGTAAACAATGTATAAGCAAAAGTTTAATGATTGATATAGTTTTATTTTAAATAAAACTATTGTCAAATATGGCAATACAGCGTATTTTAATTTCAAGATACATACTTTTTTGAAGAAATAAAGATGTTAAAGCAACCTGTACTCTCAAACGCAACTTATTACTTTTGGCAATTTAGATAATTGCCTGAATGTGTTCGGGCAAGAAAAGGTTGCCCACCAAGTTTATAACCTGATCGGGCAACCCTGATCAGGTTTTTTTTATATCTTATTTTTTACATTTTGGGAGTTTAGACATGCAAACATTAAATTATTCATACTTTAGCAATTTTTATTGGTTTTACTTTAGTCAATTGATGACTCTTCACACGCAATCCATTAGACCCATAACGCTTAAATAAAAGATTGGACTGAATAGTCCCCAGGAAAGACCAATGAATGCTTTAAATACTGCTTTACAACAAACTCAAATAACTGCAAAAGAAACCATTTTAACTTTGCCTCACCAATTGAAGGCACAATTGCCATTATCGAATAAATTGGCGCAACAAATTGCTGCGCAGCGTCAAACCATTGAAAATATATTGGCAGGCAAGGACCATCGTTTGATGGTGGTGACAGGCCCATGTTCGATTCACGATCCCGTGGCTGTACTTGAATATGCGCATAAATTACAACAATTACAAAGCCAGGTGTCAGATCAGATTTTCCTGGTGATGCGTGCCTATATTGAAAAACCGCGTACTACCATAGGCTGGAAAGGCTTCCTGTATGACCCAAATTTAGATGGCTCATCCAATATGCAATTGGGACTAGAAAAATCACGTGAGTTGTATCTACAAATTATTGAAATAGGTTTGCCGATTGCTTCGGAAATATTAAGCCCAATGGCGACTGCGTATTTCGATGATTTACTGGCATGGGGTGCTATTGGTGCACGGACCAGTGAATCTCAGATTCATCGTGAAATTTCCAGTCATATGCCATACAGCATCGGTTTCAAAAATGGCACCGATGGCTCCATTCAAATTGCACTGGATGCTATTCAATCTGCATCGCATCCACATCAATTCCTGGGGCTGGGCCAATCCGGTTTACCTTGTATTTTAGAGTCGCAGGGCAATCCAAAAGCACATTTAATTTTACGCGGTGCAAATTCAGGTCCCAATTACCAGCTGGCGGAAATTGAAAAGATCAAAGAAAAATGCAAAGGTGAATTACCGGCTTTGGTGATTGACTGCAGTCATGGCAATAGCCACAAAGATCCGCTTTTACAGCCTCAAGTGCTCAAGACGATTATTACGGAACGTACTCAAAGTCAGGTTCGTGGGGTAATGCTGGAAAGTCACCTGGTTGATGGTCAGCAAAAGATTTCCTGTGATATGACTTATGGTCAGTCTGTAACAGATGGCTGTCTGGGTTGGGATAAAACCCAGCAAATTTTGCTGGAGGCGGCAGATTCACTGCGTGTTTCTCGATTAAAACGGAGTGCCTGATTTTCTACAAAAAGTTTATCGATGATCAATAATCTATAAATAATGTTGTGATAAAGCCCCTGAATTTAGGGGCTTTTTTCTTGCTACAGATCTATTTTTGTTATCTGGTTAATTTTAAACCACGCGTTTATTGATGTTGTATGCAATTTCTATTCATACTTTTAACCAGTTAAAAATAACAAAGTTGAGTACTTTACTATGTTTATGCACAATAGGGAAAAATAGTAATCAATAAAACATGAATTGTTTCTTCACGACTGAGATAAGCATTTAAATAAATTAAACCAATTTCAGTATGCGTGGATCATAGAAACAATTCTCATTGGGGAATATATGTATAGTACGGAATTACTGGAAGAAGCGCGTAAAATGATGTTCCATATGCTGACTAAGGTGGTGGAATATGGCGGCTCGGATTTATTTATTTCAGCAGATTTTCCACCGAGTATTAAACATCAGGGCTTAATGAAATCGCTTGGCCAGCAGGCATTGACTGCCGACAAGACCAAGTTGTTTGCCTATAGTTTAATGAATGAAAAACAGAGGCATGAGTTTGAAACCGAGCTGGAATGTAATTTTGCCATTAGTGTTCCCAATGTTTCGCGCTTTCGTGTCAATGTATTCCAGCAGCAATTACATGTAGGGATGGTAATACGAACCATTACCGCAGAAATTCCAAATTTTGACCAGTTAAAGCTTCCCGAGTCCTTAAAGCATGTGATGATGGCAAAACGCGGTCTGATACTTGTGGTCGGTGCAACCGGATCGGGTAAATCGACTTCTTTAGCCGCCATGATTGATCATCGTAATGAAAATTCTGCCGGGCACATTATTACCGTGGAAGATCCGGTGGAATATGTGCATAAGCATAAGAAATCGATGATTACCCACCGCGAAGTCGGCGTGGATAGTCATTCATGGCACAATGCCTTGAAGAATACCTTGCGTCAGGCACCGGATGTCATTTTAATTGGTGAAATCCGTGATACCGAAACCATGGAACATGCCATTGCCTTTGCCGAAACCGGACATTTATGTTTAGGTACTTTACATGCCAATAATGCCAATCAGGCGCTGGATCGAATTATCAACTTTTTCCCAGAAGAACGTCGCAATCAATTGTTGATGGATTTATCTTCCAATATGAAGGCGATTATTTCACAGCGTTTGGTGCGTACTGAAGATGGACGTGGACGTCGTGCAGCCATTGAAATTCTACTGAATACGCCATTAATTGGTGATCTTATTCTGAAAGGCCAGTTTCATGAACTCAAAGAAATCATGAAAAAATCCCGTGAATTGGGTATGCAAACATTCGATCAGGCTTTATATGATTTATATAATGAGGGTGCGATCAGTTATGAAGAAGCATTGCGTAATGCCGACTCCATGAATGAATTGCGCTTGCAGATTAAATTGAAAAGTAACAGACAGGATCAAACGGTTCCAGGTTCAGCTGCATCATTCAGTATGCTGCAAGATAAAGATCCGGAAGAGAATCAAGCTAAGACAGGCCCGGAAACACCTTAATCATAAATGTCTGAAGTTAGATACTTTTTTATTAAAAAATTTGAGCTTTCTTCTTCAATTTGCTCTTTCAAAGATTATTTTTTTAAAGAGTACTGCATTTTCCTGACAATAAAAAAATCAGCCATACAGGCTGATTTTTTTATTTAAAGCAGTATTACAAACCTGCTTCATATTCACTACTGGAAAGCAGTTTTTCTACATCCGCCATGTTGTCTGGCTTGATTTTATAAATCCAACCCTTGCCATAAGGGTCATCATTGACAAAATCGGGATCATCTTCAAGTGCTGAGTTTACTTCAACCACTTCACCTGAAACAGGTGCATGAATATCAGAAGCCGTTTTCACTGATTCAACTACGCCTGCCTGTTCACCGGCAGTGATTTTCTGACCCACTTCTGGCGCTTCAACATACACCAGGTCGCCCAAAGCATCCTGTGCATGGTCGGAAATCCCAGTAATAACCAGATCACCTTCAATTTTGACCCATTCGTGTGTACTTGCATACTTTAACTCTGAAGGGTGATTCATGGATGACTCCTTTAAAATATTCAAATCATTTTTGCCATGTTTTATACATGTTTTTTGATAAAAACAAAAGTTTATAGATAAGGATCTTTACGCCAATTGCTTGGACTACGCCCACTCCAACGCTTAAATGCACGGCTGAAATTGGCGACATCGCTATAACCAATTTCATCAGCAATCTGCTCAAGCGTGTAATCAGTACGTGACAGCAGGGAAGTGGCATGCCGATAACGTACTTCATCCACCAATGTAGAAAATGAGGTGCCTTCGGCTGCCAGTTGACGTTTCAGGGTACGATCTGACATATGCAGCCGATCTGCCACATTTTCAATACTTAAATAATGCTGTTCAGAATTGGTCAAAATGTCACGCACCCGCATGGCCAGACGGCGACGTTCGCCCAAGGCAGACAGTTCTGCTTCACACTGGTTAATCGCAATCTGGCTGGCAATCGGGTCAGCATTGACCATTTTCAAGCTCAGATATTTTTTATCAAAACTGCTTAATAAATGTGGCTGTTCGAAACGGAACTGATGCGATGGAAATTTTGCCATATAACGTTCAAAATCGGGCGGTTTGGGAAAATCAAAATCAATCTCCCCGGACAGGTCCTCACAACCGGTCAGGGCTTTAGCCATGGTAATAATGCCAAAGGTCAGGGCAATGGCAATTTCAGTGCGCAAGGGTTCAATATCAAAATCACACTGCAACTGTAAAGTCGCTTTTTCACCAAAGGTAGAAAAATAAAGTTGTAAAAATGGCATACGCAGCTGGATAAACCGGTTCGCTAGTATCAGGGCATCAGTAATGTCATGTGCCGTCATAATGGCATAACCAATAAAACCATGAATCGAGATACGCATCTGGGTTCCCAAATGGAAACCCAAAGTCGGTTCGCCGGTTAAACGTAGAGCATGCTTGACCAGTTCATTGGCAACGGGTGTCGGAATACGAAAGTTGGGGTCTGCCAGCTGTTCACTGTTTAAATGAAACGGGGTGAAGAGTGCTTCAGCAGTGTAGCCCCAACGGGATACCACATCTAACAGCAGCAGTCCATAAACACCCGGTATGCCTTGATCCTGTCTTGGAGAAATCGTTTTCATGCGCCATCCATTGCATTCATTCGTTTTTCTATTTGTAGATGCCATATTGGCATGAGTTGAAACAGTATTCGATTAAAATTGTTGGACAATATTTTTAAAGCCTGAAAATTATTCAGGCTAAACATCTTTTTTAAAGACCACAATTTTAGTGGTTGAAATAAGTAATACATCATGGTTCTGATTGAATGCCTGAGTCACATAACTGACTATAGCGCGGTCATTTTTACTTTTTGATGGCGTAATTGCTACAATTTCCACTTCAACATGAACCTTATCGCCAGGACGGGTCGGACGTGGCCAGCGCAGACTGGATTCCGAACCAATCAGACCGTAAGCGACCGGAAAACACTCAGTCCATAAACGCATGGTCACTGCACAGGTGTGCCAGCCACTGGCAGCAATGCCCTGAAAAACAGGATGTGCTTTGGCCTCATGTTCATCAGTATGAAAAACTTGAGGATCATAAGCATGTGCAAACTGTTTAATTTCTTCTAAGGTCATTTCATATTCACGGCTAATGAATCGATCACCCACTTTTATATCTTCTAAATACAGCATCAATACATATCCTTTTTCTTCAATGCCTGTTGTTCGATTAAAAAACTTCCCGTCTGTCTTTGCCACAAATGTGCATAAATACCACCCAGCGCAACCAGTTCTTCATGCGTGCCTTGCTCTACAATGTTACCTTCATCGAGCACAATCAAACGGTCCATTTGTGCAATGGTGGATAGTCGATGGGCAATCGCAATCACGGTTTTACCTTGCATCAGTTCATCCAGACTGGATTGAATTGCCGCTTCTACTTCAGAATCTAAGGCACTGGTGGCTTCGTCTAAAATCAGGATTGGCGCATCTTTCAAAAACACCCGGGCAATGGCGATACGCTGGCGTTGACCACCAGACAGTTTTACGCCACGTTCACCCACATAGGCTTCATATCCAGTTTTGCCACGCAAATCAGTGAGCTGTGGAATAAAATCTTCCGCCTTGGCTTTGCGCACGGCTTCAAACATCTCTTCATCTGTTGCATCGGGACGGCCATATTTAATATTTTCAGCCACGGTACGATGTAACAAAGAGGTATCCTGAGTTACAAAAGCAATATTTTTACGCAAACTGTCCTGAGTCACATCTTGAATATTTTGACCATCGATCGAAATACGACCTTGGTTAATATTATAAAAATGCAATAACAGTTGAATCAGGGTCGATTTTCCTGCACCAGAGCGGCCGACAATTCCAATTTTTTCTCCCGGTTTAATGGTTAAATTAAAATGATCAATCACATTTTTATTCTGATAAGCAAAACTGACATCTTCAAATTTAATTTCACCATGCTGTACCTGTAAAGGTTGCGCATCCGGTTTGTCCTGAATGTGAATTGGACGTCCCAAGGTTTTCATACCATCCTGAATGGTTCCGACATTTTCGAACAGTGCGGATGACTGCCACATCATAAATTCGGCAATACTGTTGAGTTTTAAAATCATGGCGGTCGTTGCAGCAATAATACCGAGTTCGGCCTGACCGTTGATCCATAACCAGATGGCGGTACCTAAAACGCCACCATATAAAACCACACTGAGTAAATTGATGCTGATCTCATACTGTGTGCCCAGGCGCATTTGCTTATATACCGTGATCATGAAATCTTGCATGGATGCTTTGGCATACTTGCTTTCACGCCCAGCATGTGCAAATAGTTTTACGGTTTGAATATTGGTGTAAGCATCGGTAACACGACCGGTCATGATTGCACGGGCATCGGCCTGCTGGCTTGAAATCTGGCTTAAACGTGGAATAAAAAAGCAGGCAGCACAAATAAACAGTACCAGCCAAAGCAGCAGAGGCAAAATCAGCAACGGAGAAATTGCCCCCAGAACCAGACTGATCGTGACAAAGTAGATCAGAACATAGGCAAGCATATCACCCAAAATCACCCAGAATTCACGTACCGCCAGTGAAGTCTGCATTACTTTGGCAGATAAACGTCCGGCAAAGTCGTTGTGAAAAAAGTCCAAACTTTGCTGTAACAGTAAATTATGGAAACGCCAGCGTAAACGCATGGGAAAAGTACTGTATAAAATTTGATGCTTGATAATAGACTGCATATTGGCAAATAAGATATTGGCCAGCAGAATGCAGCTCAAGATCGTAAGATTTTGGCTATGTTCAGCCAAAAAAGTGTCTGGTTGACTCTTGCTTAGCCAGTTCACTAAATCACCGATTTTAGAATAAAGAAAGGCTTCAAAACTTGCAGCAGCTGCAGTAAACAGCACCAGCAACAATAAATAAGGGCGCACACCTTGAGCGGCTTGCCAGACAAAAGGGAAAAAACGGGTAGGAAGTGGTTCGTTTAAACCTTTGGATGGATAAGGATCGACGAGTTTTTCAAACCACTGCAACATGCGAATTTCCTTGAGTAAATGGCTGTTAGGTTGAATATTATTGCAACTTTAATAGTATAAATAATAATTTAATGAATATCTAAAAGTCTGATTAAATCAGTAAACTTTTCATTTTAACGGCTTTGTTAGATAAATATTTAAAAGCTGAATTTACTCCAAATCATTAAAATTTAGGAGATCACTTGGGTATGAGGTCTACCTCACTCGGTAAATTTGTTCAGTACAGCCACACATACATGAATTTCATTAACCTGGCTTTGAAAATGTCTTGAAGTCAATTGATCACCTAACAATTTGATACAGTGCATTTTGGCGTTAGCTAAACTTCGTCGATGATAGCCCGATCATTTTTTTCAGAAAGTTCTACCTGAGAAACACTGCTTCGCAAGATTAATGGTTTGAATTAATTCATTTCGATCAATTGAACTGATTTTAGAATCTTTTTAGGGCTTTGCATTGTTTTAGGTGGATTCTCCTCAGCACCTTAAAGCAGCATTCAACTGAAACGATTTGTAGATTACATTAGTTTTGGGTCTCGCCCTGATTGAGCAGGGCGATTCTTTAATATTGCCAAAAGTCAGATTGCCTTAAACGCCTCTATGGCACGCTTGCGCGATAAGCTTAAATCCACAATTGCCCGTGGGTAATTTAATTTTCGCACCTGTGGGTAAGCATAAGGATCATGGATTTTTTTTGCATCCAGATGCGCCAGTTCCGGTACCCATGTGCGGATATAATCGCCATTTGGATCAAACTTTTGCGATTGGGTGATAGGGTTGAAGATTCGAAAATAGGGTACTGCATCGGTTCCCGTTGAAGCACACCACTGCCAGCCTCCATTGTTGGCTGCCAAATTGCCATCAATTAAATGCTGCATGAACCATTTTTCACCCAGACGCCAGTCAATCAGCAGGTTCTTGGTCAAAAACATGGCCGTAATCATGCGTACCCGATTATGCATCCAGCCCGTTTGTAGCAACTGACGCATACCGGCATCTACAATCGGGATTCCAGTTTGACCTTGTTGCCAGGCATGCAGGTCTTGTTCAGCATTACGCCATTGAATCTTCTCAGTATTGCTTTTAAAAGGTTGATGTTTGGAAACGGCAGGAAACTGATAAAGAATGTGTTGATAGAACTCACGCCACAACAATTCATCTAGCCAGGTTTGTTGTCCCGCGTTGTCTATATGAAAATGACCGTTTTGCTTTCTAAACACAGCTTGTAGACATTGTCTGATTGAAACCGTACCGATATTTAAATAAGGAGACAGTTGACTGGTCGAATTGAGGTGAGGGAAATCACGTTCTTGTTGATAGTGTTGCATTTTAGAGTCAATAAAATTGTCCAAAACATTCAGTGCATAGTCTTCCGTCACCGGCCAAAGCTGCTGTAATTGATCCGAGGCTGAACTTTGCATATAGGTTAATGCACTGATTTTTGTATTTTCTGATTCCAGGTTCAGCTCTATTTTTTCCTGCTTTGCCACTGCTGGATAACATTGCGGTAGGCCAATGCCAAGTAATTCATAACAGCGTTTTTTAAACGCACTAAACACTTGATAAGGCTGATTAGATTTATTTGTGATTGAACCGACAGGAAAAATCGTCTGGTCATGATAAAGCTCAAACGGGATCTGATGCTTTTCCAGATTTTGTTGCGTTTGGGCATCTCGTTTTAATTCATTCACTCCAATTTCAATATTGGCATGTACAGCGTCAATACCAAGTCGCAGACAAAGCTGTAGCATCTCATTGGGGACATCTTTCCATAAAGGAATATTTTTAATCAGCAATGGGACGTTCAGTCGATTAAGCTGTGCTTCGAGCGTTTCCAGTTGGCGTAAATAAAATATTTGTTTGGCAGGGCTGTCATCATGTTGTTGCCATTGCTCAGGTGAGAGAATCACCAAGGCAACACAGTTTCCAGATTGAGCTGCATGCCAAAGTGCAGCATGGTCTTGTATACGCAAGTCCTGTCGAAACCATATTAATTGCATGAACGGGGGATGCCTTATTTTCAGTTGAATCATTCAAGTACAAATAAGAATAATAGCAATACGTTTTAACTATTGCATCAGCCCGTTTGTTTTTAAAGTTCGGTTTGATCTGCTGAACGTGCCGTGAATTGCCTGAAATCAGCACCGGATGGTGCCTGATAGACTCTTAAACCAAATTCCGGGACAATTGCAATCAAATGATCAAAGATATCAGACTGTATCGCCTCATAATCTTTCCATACTGTCGTATTTGCAAAAGCATAAATTTCCAGGGGCAAACCTTCACTGGTCGGCTGTAATTGTCGAATAATCAGCGATTGGTTTTGCGCGATGCCTGAATGCTGTTTTAAGTAAAACTCAACATAGGCGCGGAAGGTACCTAAATTGGTTAAACGGCGCTGATTGTATAAAGATTGGTTCGATAGTTGCTGGTTAAAGCTTTCCAGCTCATCATGTTTGCTATTTAAATATTGATCCAGCAATAAAAAATCTTTTAGTTTTTGCTGCTCATCCGGTGTCATAAAATGCACACTACTTTGATCAATAAAGATGGACCTTTTGATGCGGCGCACTCCAGCATACGCCATACCGCGCCAGTTTTTAAAAGTATCTGTTACCAGCTTATTGGTTGGAATAGTGGTTAAGGTTTTGTCAAAATTTTGCACGGTAATGGTATGTAATGACATATCAATGACATCACCGTCGGCATTCAGTGAAGGCATCTCGATCCAGTCACCAATTCGCACCATGTCATAAGATGAAATTTGTACTGAGGCTACCAAGGAGAGAATGGTATTTTGAAATATCAACATCAGTACTGCTGCCATGGCACCAAAACCTGCCAGCAGAGTAAAGACATCTTTTTTGAGGAAAGTACCTAAAATCATCAAGCCACAGACAATAAAGATAATCAGCTTAACCAGCTGTAAATAACCTTTAATCGGCTTGTTTTTTGATTTGGGATTACGTTGATAAACCAGATTGAAAATACTTAAAAATTCACTGATGGCTAAAGCAAGAGTGAGAAAAATAAAAGCCTGTGCCGCCATCTGAATCAAAACAGTTACTTTTTCTGAAAGATGCGGAACAGTGACAATACCATTCATAATCACAATCGCTGGCACAATGTTTGAAACCCGGCGGATAACACTATGCTGGGCAAAAATGTCCTGATTGACAAATTTCATCTTGGAAATCAGTTTGCGGATACCCCGAACCACGACTTGCTTGGCAATAAAATTTGCCAGGAGTGCCAGTAAAATTAAAATACTGAGAGAGGTGAGCATTTCTAGCCATGGATAGTGATCTGACCAGTCCTGAATATTTTGTATGAATGCCAATTGTTCCAAAAAATTACCCTGAATTTTTTAAATTATGGAATAGTGTATAGCGTTATTTTTTGATTATTATAAAGATAACGTTTTATATACATGAACTCAAACAAAATTCACCAGCTGGGCTGATGCTGAAATTACTTAATTTCTTATCATTATTCTGTTCTTGTTATCTATGCCAATACGAATACTGGCATAGTGAATTCCTTCAACGATTGATGAACTGGACTTACCACATTAAATCATCAGGAATGACGTAGGCTGCATATGGATCGTCTTCATCGGTGGTCTGTTCATTCTTTTCAGAATTGTTGACAATAATGAAGCCTTCCATCTTGTCGTTAATGCGCTCTGCCAAGGCTTTAGGCAAAACGGCATAACTATCTGCTTCTTTGGCAATAATGAGTGAACCTGCAACCAGCGCATTGTAAATCTGCTGATTGAGATAAATCTTTTTGACTTTATTGTCATCAATAAACTGGTAGGCCACTTCGCCATCGGTGTCTTTAATTTTATGCTGATTGATCATTTGAACAATGGCAGCTTTTAATTCTTTACCCTGTAACAGGCGTTTTTTTTCTAAATCCAGCGCCTGATCGCGAGCCAGCTTTTCTTGCTGGTCTTGAGCAATTTTGGCCTTTAATTCAGCTTCATTGCTTTGTCCGGTACGTTGCTCATGTATGGCCTGTTTTGACAGTTTTTTAGCCTTTTTATTATCGACTAAACCCGCTTTTAGCAATTGAGCCTGTAATGCATTTTTGACCATAATAAATTCCGATATTACTCTTGAGTCTGCCGATAACGATAATAAATAACCCAATAAATCAAGCTAAGTGTCCAGCTTAACATCACTGGGACAAGGTAGGCATGCAATTTTAAATAAGGATAAATCACGCTGGCAAGTAGACCGCCAATGAAAAATCCAAATAAAATGAGCAAGTGCAGAATAATACGTCTACGTTCTACTTTTAGTCCCCGTAACCTGTAGCCTAAAGCCAAGCCCAAATCGGTCAAAACACCCGATAAGTGGGTTGTACGAATAATCGTACCTTTATAATGACTGACCATAGCATTCTGGATCCCCATGGCACCACATGCCCAAAGTAAGGCATAACGCGGGAAATAGGGAAGTAAAAGCCAACATAACAGGATAAAAAAAGCCACCAGACTTAAGGGAAAACCGTAGCGGCGTCCTAACTTAAACTGACTATTTCCTAGTATAAATCCACTATAAAATGAACCAATGACATAGCATAGAATAACCAGGATTAAGTAAAGGATGTGTTCAGGTTCCCACTTGAGTAAAGCCATGGCCAACATGCTGACATTTCCGGTCATATGGGAAACGGACTGATGCAGCACAGTCACCAGTCCGAGAACGTTAATCATTCCTGCATTGACTGCAAGAAAAAAAGCCCCTAATTGAACCCAGAGCGGTAAAGTTTGAAAAGGCATAACGTCACAAAAAAAACTTAATAATGACTATCTTAATCCAAACCGCGGTCAACGGCAGCAGTAAATAGCACATCTGTTGAAGAATTTAATGCAGTTTCTGTTGAATCCTGCAATACGCTAATCACCATACCAATGGCTACCACTTGCATGGCGACATCTGAACTGATCCCAAACAGGCCACAAGCGACAGGAATCAGCAATAAAGATCCACCGGCAACACCGGAAGCACCACAGGCTGAAATGGTTGCCAGTACCGACAAAACCAGCATGGTGGTGAAATCCACCGAAATACCCAATGTATTTACAGTGGCTAAGGTGAGGACGGTAATGGTAACAGCAGCCCCCGCCATATTAATCGTTGCTCCTAAAGGAATGGCAACGCTGGCTGTAGATTCAGCAACACCTAAACGTTTGGCCAAATCCAGATTCACAGGAATATTGGCTGCCGAACTACGGGTAAAAAACGCCGTAATGCCACTTTCGCGTAAACATTGCAAAACCAGTGGATAGGGATTTGCACGGGTCACAAAGGCCACCATCATTGGATTGACTACCAATGCCACAAACAACATGGTGCCAATCAATACTGCTAACAATTGTGCATAGCTCTCAAACGTACTTAATCCAGCTTCTGCAAAGGTCACGGCAACCAGACCAAAAATACCCACCGGGGCAAAATTGATGACCAAACGGATCACGGTATTTACTGCATTTGCAGCATCGGTGAGCAATACTTTTGTTGAGTCATGGGCATGACGGAATGCAACCCCCAAAGCAACAGCCCAGGCCAAAATACCAATAAAGTTGGCTTCACTAATCGCAACCACAGGATTCGCCACAAAACTTAAAAGAAGGTTTTTTAAGATTTCAATCAGACTACCGGGTGGTTGCAAGTCTGCATTTGCGGGAATATCCAGAAACAAGGTACTTGGAAAAATGATACTGGCAATTACGGCACTTAATGCAGCCAGTAACATTCCAATTGCATACATTAGTATGATGGGTTTAATTTTCGCGCTATGTCCGACTTTAAAATTAGCAATAGAGGCTAAAACCAGTACAAAAACTAAAATGGGCGCAACAGATTTAAGTGCTTTAATAAACAGTTCACCTAACAGGCTTAAATAAGGAGCCAGATTCGGGAACAAAACAGCAACACCAATACCGAGAATAATGGCGATAATAATTCGGGAGACTAAACTCAAACGCATTAAAGCAGAAAACATAAAGGTGCCTTGTTACAAATACGAGGACTAAAAAATCACAAAAAATATTCGGCATTTTATACCTAAAAGTGATATGGCTAAAAAATAATTTCCATATAAAAACTAACTGCTTATTTTTAAAGTTGATATTTTTAGTTTTTCATCAAATTTTTGCCATATTTTTTAAATATTCAAATAATACAAATGCTTCCGATTATTCTGCTGTGTTGTACTCTGTTAAAAGGTTCTATTTTCAAGCTCTTAATAAAATATCAAAGGCAGTCTTAAAAAACCACAGCAGAAATTGAGTGAGATCATTTATATCTGATTTGTCTTAAAATACTTCCGGGGAAAGTTCTTGCATGGCCTGAAAATGCGAAAGATAAATCCGGCCACTTAAGTGATGCAGCAGTTTTGAATGTTGTAATTTATCCATTACGGGGCCCTTAATTTCGGAAAAATTCAGTTTGATGCCCAGTTTATTGAGTTCGGCATTCAGGTCTTCCAGCATTTCCAGCGCGCTCAGATCGATGGCACTAATACTGGAGCAGTTAATGACCACATGCTCTAAATCCGTGTACTGACTCATGGCATTAATCAGGAAACCTTTAAAGGTATTGGCATTTAGAAAGGTCAGGTTTTCATCTATCCGCATGGATAGGACTGTGTCTGACGTCAGCACCTGATGACGCTGTATATTTCTAAAATGCTGGGTTCCTTCAACCAGACCAATGACAGCAATATGCGGACGGCTGATCCGCCACAGCAGCAGAATAAAGGTAGAAACAATACCCAGTAGCAAACCAGTCGAGATATCGATGCAGAGCACACCAAAGAAGGTAATCCACATGGCAATACCATCAGCTTTGGAATAACGCCAGGTTTCAATAAAGGGCTTGAAATCAACCAGTTTCCAGATGGAAACAATAATGGTTGCTGCCAGAATGCCTAAAGGCAGGTCACGGAAAAAACCGGTAAAATAAAGACTGACCACCACAATAAGCAGAGATGAAATGACCCCTGCCAGCGGAGTTTTGGCACCGGCATCTGCATTGACCACCGTGCGCGATAAGCTTCCGGTAACCGGAAATGCTGAGCTGAGCCCGGCACTTAAATTGGATAAACCCAATGCGATCAGTTCCTGGTTACTATTTAAATGACTGCGTTGCTGTAGGGCAGTCGCTTGAGCAATAGATAAAGACTCGACAAAGCTGATCATGGCGATCATTGCTGCACCGGGTAACAAGGTAATGACCAGATCCAGATTCCAGTAGGGCATACTCAGCGGGGGAAAACCTGAGGGGATTTCTCCTACTGTTTTAATGCCTACGGCTTTTAAATCCAGAAAATAGACCGCCGCAATTGAAATGACCACCAAACTTAAAGGCAAGGCTTTCGTCAGAAATGCAGTCGACCCTATTCGGCTTTGCACAGCATTGGACTGTAAAACTTTAGGGAAATAAATCAGAAAAATGAGCGCAAGCATGCCAAAGATCAAAGAGGCGAAATTGCTGTACCTTAGATATTGCCAAACGCTGACTACAAACTCAGGGATATTATTCGCCTTTAAAGGTACATCGACCAGAAATTTGAATTGACCCAAAGCAATCAGCAGCGCAGAAGCAATAATAAAACTCTTGATGACCGGATGACTAATCAGCTGAATCAGAAAGCCAAATCGAAATATCCCGAGCAATAATGAAATGACACCCACCATTACTGCAAGCAGGCAGGCAGCCTGTATATAAACCGGTGAGCCAACCTCAAATAACGGATTGAGGGTCGCGAAAGTCATCATGGAAATAATCGCGACCGGGCCAATAGAAAGCGTAGGACTGCTCCCGACCATGGCGTAAATGATCATGGGCAAAATACTGGCATACAGTCCCGTAATGGGCGGTAGTCCTGCCAGCATGGCATAGGCCATACCTTGCGGAACCAGCATTGCAATGACAATAAGAGCTGAAAGAAGGTCAGATTTAAACTTGGTCGGGTTGTAGGTACGCAGCCAGCGCCAAGCGGGTAATAGCGCCGTTAAGCGAGAATTTAAATCTGACATATCTAAAGCTAAATCACTATTTTAGATATATTATGCATAAAAAATGCTAAGAAGTCTTATCAGGACGATTACATCTGCTCAATTTTCTTTTATTTATATGATTAAATTAAATTTTTAGGACAATAGAGTTGATATAGGGTATTGAGGACCTGAACCAGTTTTTCATCTTTAATGGAATAAAAAATCTGTTTTCCATCGCGACGTGTAGTCACCATATCGCTTTTACGTAGCATCATCAGTTGCTGTGATAAGGTAGGCTGGCTTATTTTTGTCGTCTGTTCTATTTGGGAGACATTTAATTCTTGTTTGGCAAGATGACATAAAATAAGTAAACGATCTGTATTGGCTAATGATTTTAATATTGTGACAACAACATCAATAGACTCATGCATAGAAGCAATTTCAAGATCGGTGTTCATACAGCATTTCCATACTACGCAACAGTAACCTAGGCAGTATACTGCCTGATTAATCTCATATAGGATGAAAATGTAACATTTTCAATGGTTTTTTATGAAAGTAATTATCAGATATTCTTATATCCATTAAAATAAGGCATTTAATCCAGATTAAATGCCTGATAGCAATGCAGAATATGATTTATCAATTTTTATGGGTCTGTTTAAATCCTTTTAATTCTTTTTCATTAAAATGCACGGCTTCAATGATTGCCTGACGCGTTTCAGGATTATACCAGTTAGAAATTGCAGATATTTTTTCTTCAAAATCATCGCTAATGACAAAATGATTTTCTTGAGTACTGAGCAGACCTTTTTCTTTTAATATAGCAATAAAGCTTTTTAAGGTGGCGCTGTCAAAATAATAACCGGCCTGAATCTTTTTGGTTTGAGACAGTTTGTTCAGTACCGCTTTACCCATTTTCTCCAGTTCTTTCAGGCTCAGTGCTTGCAACGAAGCATATTGCTGAAGTAATGCAGCAATTATCGTCATGTTATTCAGGCTGGCAGCAGACAAATGGGCCAATGTTACAAGCTGGTTTTGCATGTATTCATCGGCTGGGATAGAAAGGGTTTGATCCTGACGAACAATCCAGCCTAAATGTTCTAAACCTTCTATAATGAGTGTGATTTCTTTTTCTAATTCATCCATAGACCATTTTAAGAAAAATTTTTCTTTAAAATAGGGATAGAGATTTTTAACACTATCGATTAAATAATGGGTAGAGATTTTTTTATATGAATGCACCAGCATTGCAATTAATGCCGGTAAAATAAAACAGTGCAAAATATTATTACTAAAATAACTTAACAGAATTTTTTGACTTTCGGCAACGCGTACCCAGTTTTGGTTATTTTGGCTGAAGATTTCAACCTGTTTTAATTTTGCAGCATATTGAATAATCTCTGTGCTCGATAATTCTGTCATGATCATTTTTGCATCATATTTCATTATTTTTAATAAATGACGATATTGATCAATTTTACCGATTAAATCATGTTCAGTTAAAGCATGATGTTCAGCATTTAGTAAAATCAGCGAGATTAAAGAGATTGGATTAATCACTACTGCTTTATTAATATTTTCCAGAATTGAATTAGCAACTTGATTGACGGTTTGAATCACAGGTTGGGGTAATTCATCGTGAATATTGAGTTTAATGTGCTTGGCCTGATGCTCGGATAAAACCTGATCCAGAAAAACCGGCTCGCCAAAATTGACGTGCACCTGCCCAAAGACTTTTTCAATTTTATGGACTGAACTCAAGATCCCCCAAATCGATTCGGCTTCTTTGGGTTTGCCATTCAGTTCATTTAAATAAGACGTGCCTTCAATCAGCTTTTCATAACCAAAATAGGTGGGAATGAAGGCAATTGGCTTGGTTGCACCACGTAAATGACTTTGTACCGTCATCGACAGCATGCCTTTTTTCGGTGGTAACAGCAGACCGGTACGTGAACGGCCACCTTCAATAAAGTATTCCAACGGCGTATTACGCGATAAAAGGCTGTGCAAATATTCCTTAAAAACCGAAGTATATAATTCATTGCCGCTAAAAGTACGACGGATGAAATAAGCACCGCCGCCACGCATGATCTGACCGACCACAGGCAAGTTGAGGTTAATGCCTGCCGCAATATGCGGCACCATCAAGCCACGGTTAAAAATCACATAAGACAGCAGTAAATAATCGATATGACTGCGATGGCATGGTGTATAAACAATTTCGTAATCTTTGGCCAGCTCGCGGACGGTATCGAAATTATGCACTTCAATTCCATCATAAAGTTGCGTCCAGAGTTTGGTCAGCGCCAGTTCGGCAAAACGTAGGGTAGAATAGGAAAAGTCCGAAACCACTTCGGTTAAATAGCCTTTGGCACGGTTCTCTGCCTCAAACATACTGATTTTGTTGTCAATACTTTCTTTACGAATAGCATCTTGCACCGTTTCGGTTTTCATTAACTTGTTAATGAGATTACGGCGGTCGGATAAGTCGGGACCTAAAATGGCTTCTTTGTATTTATTGAAATTGCTATTGAGCTCCTTGACCACAGAATGTGCCGGGGAAAAGTTTGGATATTCAATTTTAGATTTTTCTATAGCTGCTCTTAGGGAAATAGGTTTATGAAATTCAATATAGTTTTCACGGCTATATAAAGAAATATTCAAAGCCTGCTTTAATTTGGACGGTGTCGCCCAGGCATCGGCAAATAAGGCTTTAAACCAGGAGTCTTCATATTCGGGTGAGCGCCCCCATAAAACCGTCACCGGAACCAGTTCTATTTCGTATTCGGGATATTTTTCCAGAGCTTCAATCAGCCGAATGAGCTTGGCCGAATAATGATAGGTTTGATTTTGTGAGTTAGGTAGGTTTAAAGCCAGAATAGAATCATCTTCCTGCAACTCCTGAATGCTGAAAGGTGTAAAAACAGAAGGCAGTTGGCGTGCTTTGGCTTCAGTATCAATCAGGACCGTGTTGCTTAAGGATGCATCTTGTAATACATAGCAAATTATTTTTTTATCTGTTTGATATTCTAAGGTTTTTTTTAATTCTTCAGTATTACCCAAGACTTGAGGAGTCACAATTTTATCTAAAATTTTCTGTGTAAATTGTCGATAGAACCGGCTATAACTCTTATGAGACATGTGATTCCCTAAATCAGTTTTCATTTGCTGGATATTGTGTGCAATTGCATGAATAAATACAAACTTTATTGATGACAATTACGTCATTTAAGTGGTAACTCTTTGGTCAATATTACAAGCTTATCGGTTTAAAAAGCATTGTTTTTTAGATTGAAATCACAACTTAAGTTGAATAAGCATAGCAATAGAAAAACTTATCTTGAAGGTCTAAATGGCTTATGATGAGCGCATGACTTTAAAATCAAAAGACAGCTCAAGGAGTTAAAATGAGTACTGATTCTGCTTTTCCAGCACCGAACAATTTAGCCATAGCGGTTTATAGTGATAATGCTGAAGCGATTGGCAATACGCCTTTAATTCGTATTAATCGTGCCATTTCATCCGATGCAACCGTATTGGCAAAAGTTGAAAGCCGTAATCCGGCATTCTCGGTGAAATGCCGGGTAGGTGCCGCTTTAATTGCAGATGCTGAAGAAAAAGGTTTGCTTAAACCGGGCATGCATATTGTCGAGCCAACGAGTGGCAATACCGGTATTGCACTGGCATTTGTTGCAGCTGCCAAAGGTTATGACATTACCTTAACCATGCCGGCAAGTATGAGTGTTGAGCGCCGTAAGGTGCTGAAGGCTTTTGGTGCAAATCTGGTACTGACTGAGCCGGCCAAAGGCATGAAAGGCGCTGTAGATGAAGCAGTACGTTTAGCCACTGAACAACCGGATGTGTATTTTTTACCGCAACAGTTTGAAAACCCGGCCAATCCTAAAATTCATGAACAGACCACAGGCCCCGAAATTTGGGAAGCTACTGGCGGTAAAGTCGATATTCTGGTGTCTGGCGTCGGTACGGGTGGCACAATTTCCGGTATTTCACGTTATTTTGAACAGGTAAAAAATCAGCCGCTTTATTCGGTTGCTGTGGAACCTGCGGAATCACCGATTATTGGTCAGGCGAAACGCGGCGAGCCATTGACTCCGGGACCGCATAAAATTCAGGGCATTGGCGCCAACTTTATTCCTAAAAACCTGGATCTGGATTTAGTGGATGAAGTGATTGCCATTGAAAGTGCTGCAGCTATTGAATGGGCACGCAAAACCGCCACCCATGATGGTATTCTGGTAGGTATTTCAAGTGGTGCAGCCATGGCAGCAGCGGCTCAATTGGCAGCACGTCCTGAAAATGCCGGTAAAAACATTGTGGTGATTTTACCGGATGCCGGTGAGCGTTATTTATCTTCGGTGTTATTTGAAGATATTTCAGCAGAATAATTGCTGTAAGCTTTAAAGTTTGACTTAAATTTGAGGCGTTCAGGTTTAAGTCAAACCGTTTGAGTGATGTGTTTCTTTAGATCTCTTTCATAAATCAAAAAATGTTCAATATTAGATATTTTAAATCAGCACGGCCTCATTTGATTAATTTAATTTTTTACCTTCTCGTAGGCAGTTTGTCTACTTTTGAAAGGTCAAAAGTAGACAAAAACCTTTTGTTTCCCATCACGACATCCTTGTCGTGATGGGAAACGTATGGCATTCATGCCACACTCATGAATCTAATATCGACTAAAAATCTATTTTCAATTTTAGCTTTACGAACGATTTTTAGTTTTTAAAATGATTTATGAAAGAAGCCTTTTCATCCATCCTTTTTATTTCTCTTATACAGACTTGAAATATATTTCAATTCCGCTCAGGGAGAAAAATAAAGAGGGTATCAACAAGGGTGAAAGCAGTCTGTTATGTTATTTTGATTTTTATTGATAAAATTTATTTTATAAGCTTCAGCCAAAGCTTATTCACATGGCATGCTATTTCGGTATAAATGGACATTGGAAATAGCACTCAAAAGGTAGATGATGTATTGCCTCTACAAATTAAAGATTTAGGGATTTGAATCGGTGTTTGAGCTCGACTGTAAATTACTCAGCGTTTTTCTTTATATTTATAAATATAAAAGTGTTTCCGTCGCGGCTGAATATCTGGCCATGAGTCAGCCCACGGTCAGCAATATCCTGAATAAAATCCGCCAGCATTATAATGACCCACTTTTTTTAAGAATCGGCAATGAAATGGTGCCGACTGAACTGTCGAAACAGCTGTTCCCACTGGTCAGTGAAGCCTTAAGTAAAGTTGAAATCATCAATAATTTCACCGTTGATTTTGACCAGACTACTTCACAGCAGAAATTTACTATTGCCATGACCGATGTGTCGCATTTGGTGTTATTGCCTAAAATTTCCCAATATTTAAAACAGCATGCTTCAAATATTCGTTTAAATGTTCGCGCCATTACTTCTGAAACCAGTTATCAAATGGCCAATGGAGAAATTGATTTGGCAATTGGTTTTTTACCCCATCTGGAAAACGGTTTTTATCAGCAAAAACTGTTTGAGCAATATTATGTGGTGATTGCATCCAAAAACCATCCGCGGCTGAGCGAAAACAGTCTAAGCACTGAACAATATATCAATGAACCCCATATCGATATTGATGCCGGAATGGGGCATTATCATATTGAAAATGAATTGTTAAATTTAGAACTGAAACGTAATATCTTGATGCGCTTGCCCAGTTATCTGGGCGTTGGTCTGGTGGTGCAGGAAACCGATGCGATTGCGACCGTACCTTATTATTTAAGTGAGGTGTTATTGTCGCGCGGCAATTTACAGATTTTTGATGCACCGATTACTTTTCCCACCTATGCAGTCAAGCAATATTGGCATATGTCCTGCCATCACAAGACCAGCCATCAATGGCTGCGGCAGATGTGTTATGAATTGTTCTCGAAAATGAATGACCTGGATGACCCTATGCATAAAATCATTCATCAATAATTGATTTATTGAAACCCGAATATCAAGAAATTTTATCCGGGGTCATTAAGGCCTGGTTAATATACAGTTTAATGAGGCGTTCACGTGAACCAATGGCTTTCTGGTAATGGGTTGAATTAAGCAACAAGGAAGCACCATAGGTGACCGTCCAGATATAAGATAAATAGTCGCGAATCGACATGGCACTATTAAAGGATTTCAGATATTCGTCGGTCATGTCCTTAATTTCAATAATCCGCTCTTCACGTACCCGATAAAGCTGTTCAAATAATTCTTTCAGCTTGCGTTCATTATTGGTTAAGCGTTCTTCAATTACATGCAATAAAATGGTCCGGTTGGAATTTAACATGTTGTAGAGCATGTACTGTGAAACATAGGTTTTAATATTATTTTTATATTTTTTTGAAATTTCCAATAATCTTTTTTCATTCAAGATGATCAGTTCTAAATAGAGCTGATTCTTGCTTTTAAAATGTTTATAAATGGTCCCTTTGGCAATATCCAGCTCACACGCAAGTTCTGCCAGGGTAATGTCCTGATTATTATCCAGCAACAGTGTTTCTGCCATGGCTAAAATTTTCTCTTTGCGTAATTGAAAATTTTGTTGGCGTACCGTATTCATCGCAAGTCCCAGAAAGACATAAAAAAAAGCCAATTTAAAATATACCGATATCAAGCCTATGACAACCCAACTAATGTCTGATATGAGCTAAAAACAAAGCACTGCTTTGTTTTTAGCTCAAGAGAATAATAAAAAGCACTGCTTTGTTTTTGGTGCAAGAAAATAAAAAGCATTTTTTTTTGTTTTAATGCAAGAGAGGCAATATAAACTGATGGTTAACGAAGCACATTAAATCAGCTTAGATTTGCAATTGCATAGCACAAAATAAAAGTCAATCAGTGAGAACCTGAGAGGTCAATAATCATCAATAAAATTCCAATTACCGCATAATTATTTTATTGTCTTTTTGCGTTGAAAAAAGGGATTAACCCATAAAACGCAAAGAGCAGATATGCTGATTTAACCGTATTTCATTCACATATTTAAGCTTAGGCTTGATGGTGAGTGGTTCAGTTTAAAGTGATTTACAGAAACCATGTTTCATTCGTTGCTCATAATAGTAATGATGAAATGAGTCTGAACACTCGAGCTGATGAGTAAAGTTTTTAAACCTAATTCTCGCTGCATTCATTTTTTTTTCATGGATGTTGCAAACTGCGCGAATGGTCAAATTTTACTTAGAGAGATGTACGTGAGAATAAATCCGTTATTTCAGTATAGGTTCTTACAACTTTAAAAAGCACTTCACTATTTTTAATGCGAAGTCTTCACATAAGGAAAGCAATATGCCTATTTATAACGCACCCCTTAAAGACATGGAATTTATTTTAAATGATGTATTTAAGGCAGATGAATTCTGGCAGGGCAATGAAAACCTCGCTCATTTAGATATGGCAACGGCTAATGCGATTTTAGAGGAAATGGCCAAGTTTTCTAAAAACGTCATCCTTGATCTAAACCGCAGCAGTGATGAAGAAGGCGGCGCACAGTTTAATAATGGCGTGGTGACTACACCTAAAGGTTTTAAAGAAGCATTTAAACAGTTTGCCGAAGGTGGCTGGGTGGGTCTGGGGGCACCTGAAGAATGGGGCGGTCAGGGCATGCCTAAAATGCTGACGGTACTGGCTGATGAAATGATCTGGAGTACGAACCCCTCATTTATGCTCTACCCATTACTGACTGTGGGTGCAGGTATGGCGATTAATGACCGTGCTTCCCAAGAACAAAAAGAGACTTATCTGCCAAAATTCTACACGGGTGAATGGTCAGGTACCATGTGTCTGACAGAACCGCATTCTGGTACAGATCTCGGGCTGATCAAAACCAAAGCGGAACCGAATGAAGATGGCTCTTTCAATATTACCGGTACAAAAATCTTTATTACCAGTGGTGAACACGACCTGTCTGAAAACATCATTCACCTAGTTCTGGCAAAAACACCAAATGCACCGGCTGGCTCACGCGGTATTTCCTTATTCATCGTGCCTAAATTCCATGTCAATGCAGATGGATCGGTGGGTGAACGTAATGCCGTATCTGCCGGTTCTATCGAACATAAGATGGGGATTAAGGGATCTGCGACTTGCGTGATGAACTTTGATGGCGCCAGAGGTTATATCGTCGGTAAGGAAAATGAAGGTCTGGCAGCCATGTTCGTGATGATGAACTACGAACGCTTATCTATGGGGATTCAAGGCATTGGCGCAGCCGAATTTGCCTACCAGAATGCAGCGCAATATGCCACAGACCGTTTGCAGGGCCGTTCGGCAACCGGTGCAAAAGCACCTGAGAAACCAGCCGATTCTATTTTAGTGCATGGCGATGTGCGTCGTATGTTGCTGAATGCTCGTGCCAACAATGAAGCATCACGTGCTTTTGCGGTTTATGTGGGACAACAGCTCGACATCACCAAATACTCAACCGATGCAGAGGCAGTACGTAAAGCCAATGACCGTGTTGCATTGCTTACCCCAATTGCAAAAGCTTATCTAACCGACAAGGCACTTGATTCAAGCCTGGAAGCGCAAATGGTGTTTGGTGGTCATGGTTATATTCGTGAATGGGGCATGGAACAATGTATTCGTGACTTGCGCATTTCCCAAATTTACGAAGGCACCAACGGCGTTCAGGCGATTGACTTGGTTGGCCGTAAGACCATCAAATGCGGTGGTGCATACCTTGCTGAATACATTGCGGAAATTCGTGAGTTTGCACAAGCTTTAAATGATGCCTTGCCAATTAAAGCCGCTACATTAGATGTGTGTACACAAGTTGAAGACATTACCGCTTTCATTGTGAACCACGCAAAGACGGCGCCAGAGTTTTCTAATGCTGTAGCAGTGGATTACTTGCATGTAGTGGGATTACTCAGCTTTGTCTATATGTATGCGCGTATTAGCCAGGCCGCTCAACCAAAAGCGGAAGCGTTCTTCCAGAACAAACTGGTATTAGCGCAGTATTATGTAGCCAAAGTTTTACCTGACCTGGCTGCACGTGTACAACGTATTCAAGCAGGTGCCGATGTAGTGATGCAGTTACCAGAGGAATACTTTACTGCCCAATCTTAAGTTTGGCACTACACTTTAATACAGGGTTTAATAAAGATGGAAATGACATGAGCTGAAGGTATAGCTCATGTCACACAACAAGATTGATAAATTAGGATGGAAAAAATGATTGTTATTGTAAATGGTGTTCGTACAGCAATGGGTGGCTTCCAAGGAGCACTGTCTCCATGTACAGCACCAGATTTAGGTGCAGCAGCCATTAAAGAAGCTGTAGCGCGTTCCGGCTTGCAACCAACCGATATTGATGAAGTGATTTTTGGCTGTGTACTTCCGGCCGGTTTAAAACAGGGTCCGGCACGCCAAGCCATGCGTCAGGCCGGTTTACCTGACAGTACGGGTGCAACCACCATTAATAAAATTTGTGGTTCAGGCATGAAAGCGGTGATGCAGGCTGCTGATGCCATTAAAGCCGGTTCTGCTGAAATTGTAGTTGCAGGCGGTATGGAATCGATGAGTAATGCGCCATATCTACTGGACAAGGCGCGTGCTGGTTATCGCATGGGACATGGCAAAATCACCGATCACATGTTCCAGGAAGGTCTGGAAGATGCTGAAACCGGTTTGTCGATGGGTATTCTTGCACAAGAAATGGCAGATAAAAAAGGTTATACCCGCGAACAGCAAGATGCCTTTGCGATCAGCTCATTAAATAAAGCGGTCACTGCCATCAACAATGGTTATTTAAAAGAAGAAATCGTGCCTGTAACCGTGTATTCACGTAAAGGCGATGTAGTTGTTGAGCAAGACGAACAACCGCTGAATGCCAAGGCCGATAAAATTCCAACTTTACGCCCTGCATTTAAAAAAGATGGCACCATTACTGCCGCTAATTCCAGTTCGATTTCAGATGGTGCTTCGGCTTTAGTGCTGACTTCAGAGGAAATTGCGGCACAACGGGGCTTAAAACCACTGGCAAAAATTGTCGCTTATGGCTCCAACTCACAACATCCTACAGAATTCAGTATTGCACCAGTTGGTGCGATTGAAAAAGTATTGAAAAAAGCCGGCTGGGATGCTCAGGAGGTTGATCTTTGGGAAATCAATGAAGCATTTGCCATGGTGGCGATGGCTGCGATAGATGCGTTCAATCTGGATGAAGCAAAAGTGAACATCAATGGGGGTGCTTGCGCATTGGGTCATCCACTCGGTTCATCAGGTTCACGTATTATCGTGACTTTAGTACATGCCCTAAAACGTACCGGTGGTAAAAAAGGCATTGCCAGTTTATGTATTGGTGGTGGTGAAGCAACTGCTGTTGCAGTCGAGCTGATCTAAAAAGTCTCTATCAGCGTAGAGCGATAAGTAACGAATTAGAATTTAATAAGCAATAACAACCACCATTCCAGCACGCCGGGATGGTGAAAAACAATATGTTTATTTTTGAGATTTTTATTATGAATGGTTTAGATCGCATTCGCTTAGTCTCCCTTCGCGACAAAATTATGTCTGCTGAACAAGCGATTAAATTGATTCAAGACGGTGCTGTAGTCGGTTTAAGTGGTTTTGGTGGTGCAGGTGAGGCAAAAGCAGTACCGTTGGCTCTGGCTGAACATGCCAAAGAGCATCCCTTGAAAATTACCCTGGCGACAGGTGCAAGCCTAGGCAATAAAATTGATGGCCGTTTAAATGAAGCTCATGCAATTGAGCGCCGTTATCCTTATCAGGCTGATCCCGGTCTGCGTAAATCCATCAATGCTGGTGAGGTGATGTATATCGATCAGCATTTGTCTGAAATGGCAGATAACATCCGTCATCACAACTTGCCATCGATTAATGTCGCGGTGATTGCAGCAACAGCAATTACTGAAGATGGGCAGATTATTCCAACTGGTTCATGTGGTAACTCGGCCAACTTTGTAGAAATGGCGGATCATGTGATTGTCGAAATTGACAATACCATTAATCCGGTGCTGGAAGGCGTACATGACATTT
Organism: Acinetobacter sp. SA01; assembly: GCF_011319235.1. NCBI lineage: Bacteria > Pseudomonadati > Pseudomonadota > Gammaproteobacteria > Moraxellales > Moraxellaceae > Acinetobacter > Acinetobacter sp. SA01. The sequence continues at coordinate 113,791 of NZ_WXXM01000008.1, read as the reverse complement.
ATGTACCGAAAGCCCGTCCGAACCGCGCACCGATTCCGTTGATTCATGCGGGTGACCGGATTGGAACGGTTGGGATTCAGGTTAGTCCGGAAAAAATTTCAGCGATTGTGCTGAATGACATTCCTGATACCTCTTTTAACATGGATGAACCGGATGAGGATACTTTGGCCATTGCCAAACATCTGATTCAGTTCTTTGAAGGCGAAGTGGCAGCTGGACGTTTACCGGAAAATTTAGGCCCATTACAGTCTGGAGTCGGTTCGATTGCCAATGCGGTTTTTTCAGGTTTTGAACATTCCAATTTTCATGACTTGGAAATGTATTCGGAAGTGTTACAGGACTGTACTTTTGAGTTGATTGATTCAGGTAAAATGACCTTTGCTTCAGGCTGTTCAATGACCTTGTCAGATTCTTGTGCACAACATGTGATGCAGAATTTTGAACAATACAAAGACAAAATTGTGCTGCGTCCGCAGGAAATTTCCAATAATCCTGAAATCATCCGCCGTTTGGGGATTATTGCCATCAATACCGCACTGGAGTTTGATATTTACGGCAACGTCAATTCTACTCATGTCACCGGCACCAAAATGATGAACGGTATTGGCGGTTCAGGTGATTTTACCCGGCATGCCCATATAGCAATTTTTGTGACCAAATCGGTCGCCAAAGGTGGGGCTATTTCATCTGTAGTTCCAATGGTCAGCCATACTGACCATACCGATCATGACGTTGATATTTTGGTGACAGAAAACGGTCTGGCAGATTTACGCGGTCTGGCTCCGCGTGAGCGTGCCCGCAAGATTATCGATTTATGTGCGCATCCTGATTATCGCGATGAACTGAATGATTATTTTGAACGTGCTTGCCAGCGTGGTGGACAAACCCCGCATCTTCTTGAGGAAGCCTTGTCCTGGCATGCAACATTTGAAGAGACTGGAAACATGCATAAAACTGCATAAAGATAGCTAAATGTATAAAACAAAACCCATCTTATGATGGGTTTTTTAATTTCTAATCTAATTCTAAATTAAGTTTTTATGGATGAAATGTGGAGAGAGTTTTCAAAAAAATGACGAAGGCAAGACAGATTCATTACTGCTGAAACGCTTTACCTACAAGATCTCGCTTAACGCGCAGAGGGTTCTTTCTATAATGACCGCGTCGTAACATTCAAGGTCTTAAGTTTTGAAATATCTTCAATATTTTTCAGGAATCTCATTAGCACTGTTGTTAACTGCGTGTACCACTGAAGCACCGGATTATCAGGGGAATTGGAAAAACACCCTGGAAAATCCAAAACTTGAAAATATTCTGGTCATTTCCAAGAATGGTGACAATTATTTCATTACCAATACGATAAAAGATAAAGCGACGGGTAAAACTGAAAAGAAAAATCCAGTTCCTGCCTCAGTGGGCAAGAATGGTTTTCTTGAGGTGAATGCTGGTGCGGGTATGGTTGATTTTGCGATTGACGAGAAAACCGGCAATCTGGTGGGTTCAGGTTCGGTCTATAAGAAAGCAAAATAATCATAAACACATACGTCTACAGAAGATGTCATGAATATGAATGATTTATGGCATTTTTTAGCTGAAAAAATTAATAAGGCTTCAAAATCTTTAATGAAATATTCTACGTTCGCTCGAATTTCATCTATTTCATGCGCTGAATATTGATCATAGAGTGCAACGACATCGATGCCGGCATGATTTGCCGCTTCCACGCCAATCAGGGAATCTTCAATAATCAGACATTGTTCAGGCGGTACATCAAAGTGTTGCAGTGCCTTTAAATACACCTCTGGATGCGGCTTGATGTTGTCGACATGTTCGCGGGTTAACAGCAATGAAAAATCGTTTGTGAAATCAATTTTGCTATTGATGAGTTTATTATTCTCTTGATAACGCTGGATATTATATAAACTCGTCGTGGTGGTTAACGCCAGTTGAATACCATGTTGTTTCAACGCCTGAATCAAATTTTCTGCTTGCGGTTTTAGCTCCACGACATAATCGAGAAAATGCCGTGAAATGGCATAACGGCGTAACTTTACTTGTTCTTTTGTTAAATTAAAACCATACAATTCATTCAGATAAGTACAATATTCCAGATAGGGATCAGCAGACTGTCGAAATTTATTCAGCTGTGTATCGCGCTGCTGCTGAATGCTATGATGATCAACATCTATCTTTGCTAACTGTTGAATCAGGGCTGCGTCCACTTGATTCCAGATGCCTACGGAATCAATCAAGGTACCATCCAGATCGAAACACACCAGCTTTTTATCTTTAAACATGCCGAATCCATTTTATTGCTGACCGTATTATCAGACTTTATCTGGCAGATAAAAAGTCTAGTTTAGGTGCAAATACGGCATCGGATTTCGATTTCACAACGAAGATGACCTCTTTTTGCTCATTTTAAGTATTACGAACAATAAAAAGCGTAATACTAAATTGGCATGTCCTTTGCATTTCTTTAAGCATCATAAAGTGATCTAGGGTTCCGGCATTTTTCAATGTGACTGAGACCGAGAGTTCACGGCTAGGTTAAATAAAACCAAAGCTACACGGAGGGATAAAAGCCCGGGAGGTTGTAATTCAAACGGTCTGCACGAATCCAACGTGGCGCAGTATTACAACTTAAATCCTTAGGTGAAAATGCCAATGTTTCACTTTTTTGTGTCAATGCAGCAGACAAGCTTGAAGCCTACAACATGCCCGATAGCCTGAAAGGTCAGCATACGGCATTTTTTTAAGCACAGGGCATATTTTGGCGTCGGATTTAGGTCGCGCCATAATCTCAATTGTCAAAGATGACCACGGTTGGAACGATGCCTTAATAAATACAATTTACACGGGTCGCATTTTAAAGGCTGTTTTATTTAGCCACTTGGACTCCATGCCGAAAAGAGCTTGCCCTTAAAACGTTTCATTTTTAAGGGCTGGGTGGAGCAGGTGGATCAGGCAGCGTTGCGAAGTAAAGATACGCCAGTGACTTTCTGAATTTCCTCAAGACTCACATCTGGCGCCAGTTCAACTAGTCGAATCCCATCAGGAGTGACATCAAGTACTCCAAGGTCAGTAATAATACGGTTGACGACAGCCTGACCAGTCAGCGGTAAGCTGCATTGTGGAACAATTTTAGGCGTGCCATCTTTGGCGCAGTGTTCCATGAGCACCACAACTTTTTGTACACCTGCGACCAGGTCCATCGCACCGCCCATACCTTTGACTTTTTTACCCGGAATCATCCAGTTGGCCAAATCGCCAGTTTCCGAGACTTCCATGGCACCCAGAATGGCAATATTGACATGACCGCCACGGATCATGGCGAAAGAATCAGCGCTTGAGAAAAATGAAGCACCTTTCCTCGCAGTGACGGTCTGTTTGCCGGCATTGATCAAATCGGCATCGACAGTCTCCTCGGTTGGAAATTCACCAATCCCCAATAAACCATTTTCTGACTGTAGCCAGACATTGATATTTTCCGGAATATAGTTCGCTACCAATGTTGGCAGGCCAATCCCCAGATTGACATAGAAACCATCTTCAAGCTCTTGTGCAGCGCGCTGCGCCATTTCATTACGTGTCCAAGCCATGAGATCAAGCCTCCGCCTTTAAAGTCATCTGTTCAATGCGTTTTTCTGGTTGGGTATTTAAGACAATTCGGTTTACATAAATACCAGGTAGATGAATTTCGTCTGGATCAAGTGCACCAATCTCGACAATTTCTTCCACTTCAGCAATGGTGATTTTACCGGCCATGGCACAGACCGGATTAAAGTTTTGCGCTGTTTTACGGAAAATCAGGTTGCCCGCTTTATCCGCCTTATAGGCTTTGACCAAAGCCACATCGGCAGTCAAAGACTCTTCCAGAATGTAGGATTTACCGTTAAATTCGCCAACATCTTTACCTTCAGCAATGACGGTCCCGACACCCGTCGCCGTATAAAAAGCGGGGATACCGGCACCACCAGCACGTAATTTCTCTGCCAAAGTCCCTTGCGGAGTCAGTTCAACTTCTAGTTCACCGTTTAAATATTGACGTTCAAACTCTTTATTTTCACCGACATAAGAGGAGATCATTTTTTTTATCTGTTTGGTTTCCAGCAATAGCCCCAGGCCAAAACCGTCCACACCGGCATTATTGGAAATACAGGTCAGGTTTTTCGCGCCCGTTTCTTTTAAAGCCGCAATCAAGGCTTCCGGAATACCACATAAACCAAAACCGCCGACCGCCAGGGTATGACCATCTTGAACAACACCTTTTAAGGCGGCTTGAGCGCTGTCATAGACCTTGTTTGACATCTTGTCACCTCTATTGTTGTTGCAGCAGATTTGGGCTGCTGCTTATATCCTTATGATTGCTTGAGGTCATTTTGCTCAAGCATGATTGTTTTTAAGCACAGGCTTTTTGCCAATAGGCATTGGCATAATTGGATGGATTATTGCGCTGCAAGACTTCACTGATATTACGACTGGCCTGCATCAGGGCATCCAGCTGAATACCGGTTTCATAGCCCATCTTGGAAAGCAGATAATACAGGTCTTCGGTTGAGACATTGCCTGAAGCCCCTTTGGCATAAGGGCAACCACCTAGGCCAGCAATGGAGGAATCAAAGACCCGAATGCCTTGCAGAAGCGACTGATAAATATTGGCAATCGCCATGCCATAGGTATTATGAAAATGTCCTGCTAACACTTTGGCATCAAGTTCAGCCAGGCAGGCCTCCCAGACATTTTTCACCCGATCTGGTGTCGCTGTACCAATAGTTTCACCCAGAGACACTTCATAACAGCCCATCTCCAGTAAGCGCTGAGTAACTTTCACTACTTGTTTGGGATCAATCGCGCCTTCATAAGGGCAGTCGACCATACAGGAGACATAACCACGCACCTTGATGTCATTGGCTTTGGCTGCTGCCATGACATCGGCAAACTTCTCCAAACTTTCATCAATCGAACAGTTGATGTTTTTGCGGGTAAAGCTTTCCGAAGCTGCGGTAAACACAGCAACTTCCTTACAACCGACAGCCAGTGCAGACTCAAATCCTTTCATGTTCGGGGTTAACAAACTGAATTGAATATTTGGATCTTTGGGTAAGCTGGCAAACAGTACATCACTGTCCGCCATTTGCGGCACCCATTTGGCTGAAACGCAAGAGCCGACTTCAATAGCCTGCAAACCGGTTTTCATCAAATCCAGAATCAGGTTTTTCCGGTCATCCAGGGTGAGGGGCGTTTTTTCATTTTGCAGGCCATCGCGTGGCCCGACTTCTACGATTTTGACAAAATCCGTCATGCGACTTCCTCCGCCAATGGCTGGAACTCGACCAGTTCATCACCGGCTTTGACCTGATCACCTTTCTGGAAATATGAGCTTGCGATGATACCGTCATGCGGTGCACGAATCGAATATTCGATCTTCATTGCTTCCAGCGTCATCAGCACATCGTCTTTTTTCACCTTATCATTGGCTGCGACCAGTACCTGGGTGATTACACCTGGCATCGGTGCAGTCAGGTTATTTTCAGCACCTTGTTCATCCTGACTGTTAAAGTCATTTTTCAGATAAGTAAACTTGTAGCTTTGGCCTTGATGGAACAGGGTAATGCCTTGTGCAGTCTGACTAAAGGACAGTTTTTGCTGTTTTCCTGCCAGTTGCAACGCTAAAGTATGTGCATCAATAAACTGACCCTGTATTTGAATCTGCTGACCGTTATAGCTGGCGACAAAGCCTTGATCTTGAGTATTGAACTGAACTTTTAGGGTAAAACCATTACGTTGTAATTGCACTATATGGCTATTTTTCTGGTTCAGGCGCCAGAATGCTTTTTGCTGCCACACTGGATTACTTGGAACGGGATTCTGTGCCTGACGTGAAAGTAGTTCAATCAGTGCAGCACTAACCACCAGTTCGGTACTGATATCAGCAGAAGGCTTGAGCAAAAACTCTTCTTCACGCTGGATCAGTCCAGTGTCTAGGTTTGCATTTTTAAATGAGTCACAGAGAACCAGTCGATCCAGAAAGGCAATGTTGTTGCCTAAACCGTCGACATGGAACTGGCAAAGTGCATGATGCATTTGGGTCAAGGCCGCTTCACGGTTTTTGCCCCAGACAATCAGTTTGGCAATCATCGGATCATAATAGGTGCTGATTTCATCACCTTCGACAATACCGCTATCCACACGTACACAGTCATTTTGTTCTGGATAGTGCAAATAGCTGATCTGGCCAATCGCCGGAATAAAACCTTTTTCTGGTTCTTCGGCATAGACACGTGCTTCAAGTGCATGACCGTGAATCTGCAATTCATGCTGCTGTTTCGGTAACGGTTCACCAAAAGCTACGCGCAGTTGCCATTCCACCAGATCCTGTCCGGTAATCATTTCAGTCACCGGATGTTCAACCTGCAAGCGGGTGTTCATTTCCATGAAATAAGCCGTACCGTCTTGCTCGACAATAAACTCTACTGTGCCAGCGCCAACGTAATTCACTGCACGAGCAGCGTCAATCGCAGCCTGACGCATCGCTTCCAGTTTATCTTCTGGCATTTTTGGTGCTGGGGCTTCTTCCAGTACTTTCTGGTGGCGACGTTGTACCGAACAATCACGCTCAAACAAATGTACATAGTTGCCATGCGTATCACCAAAGACTTGCACTTCAATATGACGTGGTTGAATCACATAACGTTCAATCAGTACATCTTCATTACCAAAGCTGGAACGGGCTTCACTTTTGCAAGAAGCCAATGAGCTGAGAAAGTCTTCGCTGCGTTCCACCAGACGCATGCCTTTACCGCCACCACCAGCACTGGCTTTAATCAGCACCGGATAGCCAATATTATCTGCCTGCTGTTTCAGGAAATCAGCATCCTGATTGGTACCGTGATAGCCGGGTGTTAAAGGCACACCTGCTTTTTCCATCAAGGCTTTAGAGGTGGCTTTCAGGCCCATCGCCAGAATGGCGGCTACTGGTGGACCAATAAAAGTGATGTTATTGGCTTGGCATGCTTCGGCAAACTGGTCATTTTCAGACAGGAAGCCATAACCAGGGTGAATCGCCTGAGCACCAGTCGCTTTTGCTGCCTGAATAATACGGTCAATTTGCAAATAGCTTTGTGCGGCTGGTGATTCACCAATATAGATCGCTTCATCGGCCAGTTTGACATGCTGTGCCTGCGCATCGGCATCGGAATAGGCTGCAACGGTAGCAATTCCTAATTTCTTCGCTGTACGAATCACACGGCAGGCAATTTCACCACGGTTGGCAATTAAAATCTTTTCAAACATTGTAGGATCCTTCTTGTTGTTATGCCGTGGTCTTGATCCAGGCCGGGCTTTGTTTATTTAAAAATGCATTTAAGCCATTTTTCGCCTCATCTCCCTGGCGAACATGGGCAATATGCTGTGCTGTTTTAAGCAGTAAATCTTCGGTCAAAACCTGTTGGTCAACCAGTTGAATCAATTGCTTGGAGGCGGTTTGCGCAGCAGGACCACCGAGTAAAAGTGCTTCAACAATTTCATCAATTTTGCTGTCGAGCTGTTCTGGAGTAGTAACTTCATGCGCTAGTCCAATGGTTTTGGCCTGTTCAGCAGAAATCCGCTCTGCGGTCAGGAAATAACGTGAAGCCTGACGCGCACCAATCGCACGAATCACATAAGGGCTAATGGTGGAAGGGGCTAGTCCTAAACGTACTTCTGAAGTGGCAAATTTGGCATCGGTGCTTGCGATGCAGATATCACAGGCAGAAGCCAGTCCCATGCCACCGCCGAAAGCAATGCCATGTACACGGGCAATGGTTGGCTGTTTCAAGGTTGCTAGGCTTTGCAGCATTTTTGCCAGTTTGAGGGCATCGGCTTCATTGTCTGCCTGTGAAGCCTGACCGGCCTGTTTCATCCAGTTCAGATCAGCACCGGCAGAGAAGCTTTTGCCGCGTCCTGCCAAAATCACCACCCTAATATCATCGCGGGTATTGAGCGCTTGAAAGCAGGCATGTAGTTCTTCAATCACCTGGGTATTAAAAGCATTGTGCAGTTCGGCACGGTTAATCCAGACCGTAGCGACTTGATCCTGATGTTCGAGCTGTAAAAATTGATAGGTCATTTTTGTCACCTCTTACATGCGGAACACGCCGAATTTGGTTGGCTGGATTGGCGCATTCAAGGCTGCAGCCAGACTGAGGGCCAATACTTCACGCGATTGCGCCGGATCAATCACACCGTCATCCCATAAACGTGCAGACGCATAATAAGGATGGCCCTGGCGTTCGTATTGATCACGGATTGGCTGTTTAAACTGGTCTTCTTCTTCAGCTGACCAGCTGCCACCTTTTTGTTCAATTTGATCACGTTTTAAGGTTGACAGTACGCTCGATGCCTGTTCGCCGCCCATTACTGAAATACGCGAGTTTGGCCAGGTCCACATAAAGCGTGGCGAGTAGGCGCGTCCACACATACCGTAGTTACCTGCGCCAAAAGAACCGCCAATCACCAGGGTCAGTTTCGGCACATTGGCATTGGCCACCGCCATCACCAGCTTGGCACCATTTTTGGCGATGCCTTCATTTTCATACTGGCGGCCAACCATAAAGCCGGTAATATTTTGCAGGAAAATCAAAGGAATATTGCGCTGGGTACACAATTCAATAAAATGTGCACCTTTTTGAGCCGATTCGGAAAACAGAATACCGTTATTGGCGATAATCCCGACCGGCATCCCGTAGAGCTTGGCAAAACCGGTCACCAGGGTGGTGCCGAAACGTGCCTTGAACTCGTCAAAACGTGAGCCGTCGACAATGCGGGCAATCACTTCGCGGATATCAAACGGCTTGCGCGCATCACTTGGCACAATGCCGTATAGTTCTGAACTGTCAAACAGTGGCGCTTCAATTTCATCTGCGGTCTTGTTTGGCTTTTTGTTCAGGTTCGCCACGATATTGCGGGCAATCGCAATCGCATGTTCATCATTCTCCGCCAGATGATCGGCCACGCCAGACAAACGGGTGTGTACATCACCGCCACCCAAGTCCTCACTGGAAACGACTTCGCCAGTGGCCGCTTTGACCAGAGGAGGGCCACCGAGGAAAATGGTGCCCTGATTACGCACAATGATGGTTTCATCTGACATGGCAGGCACATAAGCACCACCTGCGGTACAGCTCCCCATCACCACAGCAATCTGGGCAATACCCTGACTGGACATACGTGCCTGATTGTAGAAGATACGGCCGAAGTGATCACGATCCGGGAACACTTCATCCTGTAAAGGCAGATAAGCACCGCCAGAATCGACCAGATAGATACATGGCAAATGGTTCTGTTCAGCAATTTCCTGAGCGCGTAAATGCTTTTTCACGGTCAATGGATAATAAGTCCCGCCTTTGACCGTAGCATCATTCGCCACGATCATGCAGGTCACACCATTCACTTGACCCACACCAGCCACGACACCCGCTGCAGGAACATCATCCTGATATACCTGATAGGCAGCTAGCTGACCAATTTCAATAAAAGCTGTACCTGGATCGATTAGGTGATCAATACGGTCTCTTGGTAATAATTTACCGCGAGCTAAATGTTTTTGGCGGGCAGCTTCACCGCCACCGAGGGCAATTTTTTCGACTTTTTGTTTAAGATCTTCTACCAGCGTTTGCATAGCCGCCTGGTTGTTCTTAAATTCTTCACTACGGATATTAATTTTGCTCTGTAATTGATTCATGCCGAACATCCTTGTTTATGTGCTTATGATTTATCTTTAGGCTGTTTCATTAAACAGTTCACGACCAATCAACATACGGCGAATTTCTGAAGTACCCGCGCCAATTTCATACAATTTGGCATCGCGCCATAAACGACCAGCAGCAAATTCGTTGATATAACCGCTTCCACCCAAGGTCTGAATGGTTTCACCTGCCATCCAGGTGGCTTTTTCAGCGGCATATAAAATGGCACTTGCAGCATCTTTACGTAAGCTACGGGTATGATCCGCTTTGTCACACTCTGCGCCTACCGCATAAACCAGTGCTTTACAAGCCAACCAGGTGGAATACATGTCGGCAATTTTGCCCTGCATCAACTGAAATTCACCAATGGCCTGACCAAACTGTTTACGGTCGTGGATATACGGGATCACGGTATCCATACAGGCATCCATAATGCCCAGTGGGCCGGCACTCAACACGGCACGCTCATAGTCCAGACCACTCATCAGCACTTTGGTGCCATTGCCAACGCCGCCCATGACGTTTTCTTTCGGGACTTTAACATTGTCAAAAAACAGCGGATAAGTATTGGAACCACGCATACCTAGTTTGTCCAAATGCGTGCCATGACTGAAACCTGGCATATTTTTCTCAACCAGAAATGCAGTCATGCCTTTGGCGCCGGCTTGCAAATCGGTTTTTGCATAGACCACCAATACATCGGCATCGCCACCATTGGTGATCCACATTTTTGAACCATTCAGCAGGTAATGATCGCCTTTATCTTCAGCTTTGAGTTTCATGCTAACGACATCCGAGCCGGCATTCGGTTCTGACATTGCCAAGGCGCCGACATATTCACCTGAAATCAGTTTAGGTAAATAACGCTGTTTCTGTTCTTCAGTGCCATTTCGATTAATTTGGTTCACACATAGGTTAGAATGTGCGCCATAGGACAAGCCAATGGATGCAGAAGCGCGGGAAATTTCCTGCATGGCAATGATGTGCGCCAGATAACCGAAATTTGAACCGCCATATTCTTCACTGACAGTTAGACCAAGCAGGCCCATCTCGCCAAATTTTTTCCAAAGGTGAGCCGGGAATTCATTGTCACGGTCGACCTGTTGGGCAATTGGGGCAATTTCCTTGGCGCAAAAAGCGGCCACTGAATCACGAAGCGCTATCAGAGTTTCATCCAAACCGAAATCCAAGCTTTGTAAATTCATTCTTCATCCATCCTGAGGTTATATTTGTTGTGTCCAAAAAAGCATTTTTGTTGTGCTTGTTTTTCTAACATACAACGAAAAAATAAAAAAGTGAACCAATATTCACAAAATGATTTAGAATTCATTTTATCTTGTTGAGAATAATATTATGAGTTATAAAAGATCATCACTGATGCAGGAACGAATGGAACAAAATCGCTTGTCGATTTTAAAATCTGCTCGTGAACTGATTACTCAGGGGGGCTTGAAAGAGGCATCGATTCAGGCGATTGCAGAGCGCGCAGGCGTTTCTACAGGCTTGGTATATCGATATTTCGAAAGCAAAAGCCAGATTTTGATTGAGGTTTTATCAGAAGCCATTCGGCTTGAAGTTGAAATTTTAAATCACATTGCTGCTTCAGATTTATTGCCAAAACAGAAACTGCAAAAATCTGTTACAACTTTTGTGAAGCGAGCCATGAACAGCCCCCAACTGGCTTATTCGCTGATGTTTGAACCGGTTGATCCGGAAATGGAACATGAGCGTTTTCGCAGTAAGCAGCTGCTCAAGCAGAGCATTAAGGAGATTTTGGCCGAAGGAAAGGTCAATGGAGAATTTGAATTTGAAGATTTGAATACGGCAGCGTTGGGTGTAGTTGGCGCTATGACCTTTGTCGTAATCGAACCTTTGAATCCGTCCCGTAATGTAATGTTTGATCAGAAGTATAAGGATCACTTTGTCAAACAGATTGCCGATTTTTGTGTTAACGCAGTACGTCGACAGGAGGAAAATCCAGCAGCATAAGCACACAAAAATAGGCACACAGACAAGGTCGTCGTGGTCATAAAACAATTAGTAAAGTTGAAAATCAGAATTACAAAGAATCAAGGAGATCGATTCAATGACACAAGTACGGTTAAGTTATGCCTATGGAACCAGCAGTCAACCCTTATTGGGCATGACCATTGGTGAAAAGTTTGATCAGGCATGCGAACAATATGCACATTCTGATGCAATAGTCAGTTTGCATCAGAATGTGCGTCTGACTTACCAGCAGTTGCAACAGCAAGTGAATGCTTTTGCTTGCAGTTTGCAGAAATTGGGTCTGGAAAAAGGTGACCGTCTGGCCATCTGGTCGCCTAACTGTGTGGAATGGACTATTACCCAGTTTGCAGCCTTTAAGGCGGGCATTATTCTAGTCAACCTGAATCCGGCCTATAAAAGCAATGAGCTGGAATATGTGCTGAACAAGGTTTCCTGTAAGGGATTGGTGATTGCATCGCAGTTTAAAACCACCGATTATCAGGAAATTTTGAGTAAAATTGCACCTGAGCTGAAGAATGCAGATACTAAACTACTCCGGGCAGAACGACTGCCGCATTTAAAGCATGTCATTAAAATTGATGATCAAGAATATAGTGGTCTACATTGTTTCCAGGACCTACTGGTTGAACCGAGCGAAAAAGCCTTAGAAAAATTACAGCAAGTTGCGAGTGAATTGCAGTTTGATGAAACCATTAATATCCAGTTCACTTCGGGTACGACTGGTAACCCGAAAGGCACCATGCTGACCCATAACAATATTTTAAATAACGGTTACTTTGTCGGCGAAGCGATTCATCTGGGTTCGGAAGACCGAGTCTGTATTTCGGTGCCATTGTTCCATTGTTTCGGTATGGTCATGGGCAATCTGGCCTGTATTACCCATGGGGCAGCCATGATTTATCCATCTGCGGTATTTAATCCACTAGAAAGTTTGAAAGCCATCCAGCAGGAAAAATGTACGGCGGCTTATGGTGTGCCAACCATGTTTATCGCCATTCTTGAGCATGAACAGTTTGATGAGTTTGACCTGTCCAGCTTGCGTACCGGGATTATGGCGGGTAGCCCATGTCCACAGGAAATCATGCAGCGTGTAATTGACCGGATGCATATGTCTGACATTACCATCTGCTATGGCATGACTGAAACCGCACCCGTCAGTGCGCAAAGCTCTACTTCGGACTCAATTGAACGGCGTGTTACCACAGTTGGCCGGGTTCATCCGCATCTGGAAGTGAAAATTGTCGATGAAGAGGGCAAGGTAGTTCCGCGTGGTCAATTGGGTGAACTGTGTGTACGTGGTTATTCCGTGATGCTGGGTTATTGGGAAGATCAGGACAAAACCCAGGAAGTCATTGATTGTGCACGCTGGATGCATACCGGTGATATTGCCGAAATGGATGATGAAGGTTTTGTCAAAATCAAGGGCCGAATCAAGGATGTGGTGATTCGTGGTGGTGAGAACCTGTTCCCGAAAGAAATTGAAGACTTCCTTTATACTCACCCGGCTGTTTCGGATGTACAGGTGATTGGTGTGCCAGATCCTCGATATGGTGAAGAACTGTGTGCCTGCATCATTCTGCATGAAAATGATCCATGTACTGAAGAAACAATCCGTCAGTATTGTCAGGAGCATATTTCGCATAACAAGGTGCCGCGCTATGTGCGTTTCTTCCATGAATTTCCGATGACGGCTTCAGGTAAGGCGCAGAAGTTCAAGTTACGTGAATTTATGCAGGAAGAACTGAACTTGAAAGAAATTGCATGATATGAACTGAATATTTTGATATTGATGTCTCCCTCTTTATTTCCTCAGTAGAAATAAAGAGGGGTATAGCTTTTAAGTCATTTGACTGCATATCCAACATTTATCTCTTCGAATTTAATATATACCTAACCTGCCTTATACAGGACAGCATGGTGAATGCATATTTTAACAATCAAAAAAATCATAGTATTACGTTCTTTCTAAACTGAAATGTAACAGAATTGGTCTTCGTTAATTCTTATGATCATTGCTAACAGCTTTTATTATGCAAATGTATAAAATCAGTGAGATAGGATATTAAAACTGGAAAATATAATTAATCTTGAACAGAAGTTAAGCACAAAATTAGAGAGTTTATTTATTAGGTCTATTGCAGGAGAATAATGATGACAGATAATCAAGATCGTGAAAAATTATGGGAACTGATTAAAGAGATACGATTTTCAATGATCAGTCATAGTACTGAATCCCAGGAAATCCATGCACAACCCATGACTATGCTTAATTCTGAACGTATGAATGAAAGCCAGAACCTTTACTTTATTTTGAAAAATACCAATGATCTGGTGAATGCGATTGAATCTGGACGTAATCAGATTGGACTGTCCTTCGCTAAACCTTCAGATAGCATTTATGTGTCAATTAGTGCACATGCACATATCAGTACAAATTCTGCCCTGATTGATGAACTGTGGAATTCATCGGCTGAAAACTGGTTCGAAGGAAGAGATGATCCGAGTGTACGGGTTCTGGTTGCTGAGGCCGTCAGTGCCGAGTATTGGAATGTCACCGACAATAAAATGACCCAACTGTTTAAGGTGATGAAAGGAAGTCTTACCGGTAAAACGGATGAGCCCCATGCAGAGCATAAAAAAATGAATCTGTAGAAGGTTAAGATTGTCTAATTGAAGATCACTATTCTAAAAATAAATAAAATCTTGAAGTTTAGAAACTGGCTCTGTAGCTTAAAACTATAGGGCTTTTTTATCGGGTCATCGAGATAGTTGAATGATCATTTTACTTTTCAAAGGAAAGTTGAAAGAGGGCCACTTCCTCATGAAAATGACTTGACAGGATTGCTGAAAAAACAAGCTAAAGGTAGCCTCATGCATTGAGGTAGAGGTTTGCTATGAAATTAAAACATTGAATCTTTGGCAGATTTCTTTAGTAAGTTGTATATCTTATAAAAATATCAATGAATAACCACTTTAAATTTGGCTTTTTCTCTAAATAATTGCCATAAAAATCTCCGATAAAAAAGATCAGATAAGCTTGAGAAAATTTTTATAATTATTTCAATGATATGATTATTTAGTAGAAATTTTAAGAACATAAAATATTGTTTTTTATTGATTTATTTTAAAATAATTGAAGTTTTATATTATTTTTTGTTCTTTTACCTAAAGAGATTAGATATTTACAGCAGTTACAAAATATTCTTTAAAATTCCTAAAAAATCGGCTTGATTTACTCTTTTTTTGTGTATAATTTCGCCAAATTAAAACCCTGGTTTAGTTATAGAAAATATCTATAATTGCCGGGGTTTTTCTCTGGAAATTATCCTGAAAGGGACGGCCAAAAACCTATTTCTTGTGGTGGCACACATATGTTTTTAACTAAAACAGCACATCTGGGTCATGCAACTCAGCACTCTGCACAGCGTTTATCTACATTACTGAGCTTCTTTAGTTTAGGTCTCAGTACTGCAGCATGGGCTCCGCTGATTCCCTACGCACAGCAGCGACTTCATCTGAATCATGCCGATTTTGGTACTTTATTGCTGTGTATCGGTGCGGGTTCCATGCTGGCAATGCCTGCAACAGGTTTACTGATCCAGAAAGTGGGGTGTCGTGCCATTATTTCCGTAGCCGTTTTATTGTTGCTCATGGTTTTACCCACTTTTGCCTTAACCAGTAGTATTTTGATCATGGCCGTTGCTTTGTTCCTGTTTGGTACAGCTGCGGGTAGCCTGGGTGTGGCAATTAATTTACAAGCTGTGATTGTGGAAAAAAACAGTGCCAAAAGTATGATGTCGCAGTTTCATGGCATGTGCAGTTTAGGTGGTCTGGCCGGAGTCATGACTGTTACTGCCTTACTTGCAGCGGGTGTGAGCCCATTGATGAGTGCTTTGGCAATTTGTCTTTTATTGGTGGTTTTGAGCCTAATTGCTGTGACTAACAGTTTAGCGGTCATTGAAAAGGAAGCAAAAACTGATACTACTGAAGTTGAAAGCAAGACCAAAAAATTCCCCAGTCCGTTAATCATTTTAATGGGTCTGGTGTGTTTTATTGCTTTTCTTTCAGAAGGTTCGGCAATGGATTGGAGCGGAATTTATCTGATCAATGAATACGGCGTAAAACCTGCTTTAGCTGGTCTGGCGTATACCTGCTTTGCAATTGCCATGACTTCGGGGCGTTTTGCAGGTCATTATTTAATTAAGGCTCTGGGTGAAAAAAATATCATCATCTACAGTGCAGTTTGTGCAGCGCTTGGACTGTTTACGGTGGTGGTTGCTCCACACTGGATTGTGGTTTTATTAGGCTATGCTTTACTGGGCTTGGGTTGTTCGAATATTGTTCCGGTGATGTTTTCACGTGTGGGCCGTCAAAGTGTCATGTCTAAAGCAGCCGCATTGTCATGTGTCTCTACCATGGCATATACGGGCTCTTTATTGGGACCTGCTTTGGTTGGGATTAGCAGTGAAATGATGGGCTTGTCTGTCGTCTTTGGGTTTATTGCGACTTTGCTTTTAACCATTGCTTTTTTAAACCGTTTTACTCAAGTCAAAACTTCTTAATATCTTGATTTAATTTATTAAAATAGAATGAGCATATCCAAAAGTTGATATGCTCGTTTTTTATGACTAGAAAATATAAAATTTTTGTTTTAAATACTTAATAATTCACAATTTTCTGACAGGCTTTTTTAGTGAATGAGGGAAGGATATTCACTTTTTCAACGCCTTTCAGATCGGCTAAAAATGCATTACGCCAGTCATTGATATCAAAACTTTTTAAGCCATTCATTAATTGCTGATAACGTTCCAAACGTTCCGATTTTGCCATGGTTAAGGCTTTTTTTAATGCATGAATCATGCTGCTGCAATTTTCAGGATCGACCATTAATGCTTCAGACATCTGTGCTGCTGCACCGGTATATTTTGAAAGAATCAGTACTCCCGGATTTTCCGGGTCCTGGGCCGCGATAAACTCTTTGGCCACCAGATTCATCCCGTCACGCAAAGAATTTACCCAGCAAATATTGGCCTGCCGATAAATTTTCATTAATACATCATGTGAAATGGTGGCATGGGTACAGTTGATCGGTAACCAGTCATCTTGGGAAAACTCCTGATTAATCAAATCCACCTTGGACTGTAAATGTTCGAATAAATCTTTATACGCGGCAATTTCCATACGGCAGGGACAGGCAATCTGTATGTCGGTAAGATGCTTATGATATTCAGGATTGCTCTGTAAAAATGTTTCCAGGGCATTAAACCGTTCGATTAACCCTTTGGAATAATCAATGCGATCAACGCTAATAATGGTTTGCTGATCACTAAGACTCTCAAATTCAAATATAGTGGAAGTATTTTCATCTTTTTGCTCGGCGACTTTTTGTATCAGTTCGGGGTTAACCCCAATCGGATAACATTGCACAGTGACCTGATGATGATTAAAGCTCAACATGTGAGTATTGATAGGCTGAGTAGCCAGGTAATGACTGCACACTTGCATACATTGCTGCTGGTCATGTTCAGTTTGTAAACCCACAACATCATACTGGCAAAGGTCTTGAATCAATGAAAGTGCAGTAGGAATTAAATTCCAGATCTTTAGGCCAGCAAAGGGAATATGCAGGAAAAATCCAATTCTATTTTTCATGCCCATTTCCCGACAATAACGCGCCACACTTAAAAAGTGGTAATCATGTACCCAGATCAAATCGTCTGGCTCGGCCATTTGTTTGAGCTGTCTGGCAAATAGCTGATTAACCTGTTGATAGGTGGTGTATTGTTGAGCCTGGTATTCAATTAAATCGGCGCGATCATGCATTGCCGGCCATAAAGTATTATTGGCAAAACCACAGTAATAATTTTGGTACTGTTCTTCGGTTAAAGGACATGTAACGTATTCCACACCTTTATATTCGGTTTGATTGAAGTGCGGCTCTTGATGATTGGCGATTTTTTCACCATTCCAACCCAGCCAGATTCCACCAATATCAGCAAGTACATCTTGCAATGCCACAGCTAATCCCCCAGCAGTAGATTTATCGGGATTGGGTAAACTGACACGGTTCGATAATACGATTAATCTAGACATGCTTTTTCTCCCTCTGATACTTGAGACAGTCTCAAACAATGGGCTTCTAAGAATTGTGAAAATAAATCAAGAAAATCAGTAACATCTTCAACATTTTTTAGTCGGTAATGCGCCTGAGTAGGTTCTGGTCCAACTTTTATACTGATACCTTCTAACTGATTGATAACTTTGAAGCCAGACTCGTCGGTTTTGTCATCCCCAATGAAAATAGCGAATACATCATTAAGATTTAAATACTCCAACATCGTTTGAATCGCTTGTCCCTTATCTGCCTGTTGAGGGAGCAATTCAAATACATATTTCCCTTCATTTATTTTCAGTTCTGGGTAGGTTTCTAGAACTTCTTTAGCAATTTGTTTTGCAATATCAGCAAGTTCAGGATGTTGACGATAATGTATAGCAACAGAATAGGTTTTGTTTTCAATCAACAATTGAGGATAGGGCTGACAGCGTTTTAGAATATCGTCTTGTAATGAAGAAAAATGAATTGCATTTGTAGCAATACTGAATTGAGTGTCGTCATCGATTTTTATTTCCAGGCCATGCGTACCCGCTATGGGCATTTTTAAAGGAAACAGGAGTTTTGAGGCAACCTTGACTGAACGACCCGTGAGAAAGATGATCGAAACATTCAAATGACTTAATTGCTGTAAAGTATTTAAGGTGGTGAATGAAATAAAACTTTGAGAGGGATCAGGATGAAATTCTGAGATTGTTCCATCAATATCCAGAAATAAACAATACTTTTTATCCCGGGATAAATAAGGAATTATAAACTGTAACAAGTTATGAGCGTAATGTTGAGAGGGGTGAGAATAAGAAATTGAGCCACACATATTTACTGTCTATTAATTATTTGATTAACTCATAAATATCATTAAAAAAATAATTAAGGGATAAAAATATTATTAAAGCTACATAAAATAAATAAATTTTACATAATTTATGCTTATTTTATTTTTATCTAATTTGAAATATGTGCCTGAGTGAGATTAAAAAAATATAGATTTTAAGGTGTTAAAATGTAGATCAAGTCTTATTCCAAGTATTTTCTTACATTTAAAATCCGATAAAAATCCGATAAAAATCCTTGAAAAATTAGCCAAAAAATAAATTTTAATTATTGATATTTAATGAATATATAGTTAAAAAATAAGGTATTAGAATTTATAATTAAATATTGTTGCATAACATGGTTACATTTTATATAACTTTGATCACACGAATGTACGTTGACGTATATTTGTCACAATTCAAGTGGATATTCACTTGGAGTATTTAGTCGGCATGATCTTGAAATAATATTTAAAAATATTAACAATCTTATATTATTGATTATATTTTTGAATTAAAAATTATTATCCTTTTTAAGGAGGAAGTATAATCATTATTGTTATCGATTATCCTTGTGAGCAAAAAATGATTTATTAATTTTTTAAATTTATAGAAATTTTAACCATGATTACTTTATAAAAAATATTGTGATAGGATTTATAGAATTTAATTTGTAATTTGGTTAAATCAATCTAAACATATTTATATAGGCGGATAAGCATGAATATGCAAAATGAATTATGTAGTCTGGAACAAATTTATAATTTTTTACTTATGCGTCCTTATTTTCATAAGAACACCCAGTTCGAGAAGTTAAAAGAATTTTTTTATGAAATCCATGAAATGAATGGCGGTTTTTTTGAAGTTAAAAATTCTTATAGCTTTTTGGGGACATTTAACGGTAAGCAAAAGGTCATAGATTCTACCCATTCTCCTAATTTTCTTGATAAAAAAGTATTCTTGGAATGGGTAATCAGACAGATAAATTAACGATGAGATAAAAGCATATTTTATGCTCTGTACCTTTTAGAAATATGATGGATGGAATCAACATGATCAAGAAACATATATGCTTTGTAGTAATGGCACTATTGGGGTTAGGGGGATGTCAAACTTATAGTATGGATAAAATGCCTTTGATTGCGATAACAAAATCATTAGGAACCAAACAGTGTTCGGGAGTCAATGCCGATGATCAGCTTCATCAACTTAAACATGAATTAGAACAGGCAAATATTAAAGTTTTTGCTGCTGAAATAGGTACAGATCAAATGTCACATATTGCTTTATGTGGGGCAGACGACGGTAAAATCGCGATTTTCAAAATCAGACAAGAGTCAGTCATTAGTGCTGAGAACATGGGTTATAAACTAAAAATAACGGATGAATAATGATTACCGGTTTAATTTTATTGAAATTACAAGTCAACAATCTGGGGGAAAGATCAGAGTACAGCTCCTAGTAGAGCTATTTCAGAAGGAATGTGTGATTTGCAATTAAAAGTGACTGATTAAAGTCACTTTTAATTGATTCAATCTGATGATGTTAATGGATACGTACCCAAGTCTGGCTTCGACCAAGGGCGGATATACCAATGTAGCCTCGACCATTTAAAGTTTTGCCATCTTCAGAGAGTTTGGCATTAAAGCTATAAGTTTTACCATTTTTAGGATCGGTAATTTTTCCGCCATCATAGCTATTGTTCCCGGCCTTTTTCAGGCCAGATACGATCTGTATGCCTTGAAGCTGTTTATTATAAAATTTACCCTTACACTTGGTACATTTTTCTCCTTCAGTGCCTTCCAATACATCTACAATCTTTGCTGAAAGCACACCCTTGGATGTTTCAGTAAATTGAACCACAGATAAGGGTTTCTTGGTCACATCATCAATCGTTTTCCATTTGCTCCCATGTAAGGGGTCGGCAGCCAGAGCCAGTGTGGAAACCAAAGACAGTCCGATTATGCTTAGCGTTGTTTTTATCATCATTTGACCTCAACTGATTTGAGTAAACCTTTTTTGTAGAAATGCTTGAAGTCGTAGTTCGAATTCAGACTTCAACAGGCACAAAATGCAGGTTTGCAGTTTGTAGCTAAAATCTTATTGAAAGATTTAGTATCTATTGTGGAAATTTTTATGAGCTTATGTGTGGAACCCTTTAATTGGATGTAATTTTTATTTTATTTTTCTACATAATTTGATTGAAATTTACTTTATTTCACAATTCATGATGAAGCTCCACATGATGTCTAGTCGTGACTTATACCTGAGTAAGAGCTACATATTTAGTAAAGTGTCTGGAAATATTGTCTTGATAGTGCCAGATCTAAGTTGTCCTATTTTAAGCATTTCTCATCAATAGGCGAGAACAGCAGACAAAAGTTATCAATCAGGCAAAATCCCTCTATAATACCGTCCATCATTTCTAGGGTCAGTCGTTTGCTTTGTTATACGAATGACGCTAGTCACACTATTTTTTAAGTCAGTTTCTTATCTGTAATTCGGCTTATATTTTATTTTCTGATTTTTATGTGTTGCACTGACACATAAGAATATTTAGGTGCCCGCATGGAAATTAAGGTCAATTATCTTGACAACCTTCGACAAGAAGCCAAGTTCGATGATTTCACGGTAATCGCCGATCAACCCATCCGCTATAAAGGTGACGGTTCAGCGCCGGGTCCCTTCGACTATTTTCTCGCATCATCTGCATTATGTGCCGCTTACTTTGTAAAGGTGTACTGTGCAGCGCGTGACATTCCAACCGATAATATCCGTTTGTCGCAAAACAATATTGTCGACCCGGAAAACCGTTACAAGCAGATTTTTAAAATTCAGGTTGAATTACCGGCTGATATTTCCGAAAAAGACCGCCAGGGTATTTTGCGCTCCATTGATCGCTGTACGGTAAAGAAAGTGATTCAAACTGGTCCGGAATTCGTGATCGAAGAAGTGGAAAGTATTGATGCCGATGCTCAAGCTTTGCTGATGCCGAGCTTGACTTCGGAAAGCAGTACTTATATTCCGGGTAAAGACCTGCCATTAGAAGAAACCATCGCCAATATGTCCGGCATTATGGCGAACCTGGGCATGAAGATTGAAATCGCATCATGGCGCAACATTGTACCGAATGTCTGGTCTTTACATATTCGTGATGCCCAATCGCCGATGTGCTTTACCAACGGTAAAGGTTCGACCAAAGAAAGTGCTTTGGCTTCAGCTTTAGGTGAATTTATTGAACGTTTGAACTGTAATTTCTTCTATAACGACCAGTTCTGGGGGCAAGAAATTGCCAATGCTGAATTTGTGCATTACCCGGATGAAAAATGGTTCCAGCCAGGTCCAAATGGGGAATTGCCAAAAGAAATTCTGGATGAATATACTTTAGAAATTTATAACCCTGAAGATGAACTGCTGGGCACACATTTGTATGATACCAACTCGGGCAATACTGCGCGCGGAATCTGTTCATTGCCATTTGTGCGTCATTCTGATGGTGAAACAGTTTATTTCCCATCCAACCTGATTGAAAACCTGTATCTTTCCAATGGTATGAGTGCGGGGAATACCTTGGACGAAGCCCAGGTCCAGTGTTTATCTGAAATTTTTGAACGTGCCGTTAAACGCGAAATTTTAGAAGGTGAGCTTGCACTTCCGGATGTGCCTGAACATGTACTGGCAAAATATCCAAAAATTGTTGAAGGGATCAAAGGTCTGGAAGAGCAAGGCTTCCCGGTACTGGTTAAAGATGCATCTTTAGGCGGCCAGTATCCGGTGATGTGTGTGACCTTGATGAACCCGCGTACGGGTGGTGTATTTGCCTCTTTTGGTGCACATCCGAACTTTGAAGTCGCTTTGGAGCGGAGTTTGACTGAACTGCTACAAGGTCGTAGTTTTGAAGGCTTGAATGATCTGCCTAAACCAACCTTCAGCAGTAACGCGGTAACCGAGCCGAATAACTTTGTCGAGCACTTTATTGATTCCAGCGGTGTAGTGTCATGGCGTTTCTTTAGTGCCCAGTCTGACTACGCGTTTGTAGAGTGGGACTTTACTAACCAAGGTCAAAACTCCAATGCTGAAGAAGCGGCAATGTTGTTCGGCATTCTGGAAGATATGGGCAAGGAAGTATACATGGCTGTGTACGAGCATTTAGGTGCAACCGCTTGCCGTATTTTAGTACCGGGTTATTCGGAAATTTATCTGGTTGAAGATTTAATCTGGGATAACACCAACAAAGCCTTATTGTTCCGTGAAGATATCCTGAACTTGCATCGTCTGGATGAAGACCAGCTGGTTGCTTTGGTTGAACGTCTGGAAGAAGTTGAAGTAGATGATTACACTGAAATTAGTACCTTGATTGGGATCGAGTTTGACGACAATACGGTTTGGGGACAGCTCACCATTCTGGAATTAAAACTATTGATTTATATTGCATTGCAAGAGTTTGAAGAAGCCAAAGAATTGGTGGAAACTTTCCTGCAATACAATACCAACACAGTCGAGCGTGGCTTATTCTATCAGTGCATGAATGTGGTTCTAGAAGTCGAACTTGACGATGACATGGACCTGAATGATTACGAAACCAATTTCCGCCGTATGTTTGGTGATGAGCGTATGGATGCGGTGATCGGTTCGATGGACGGCAGTATCCGTTTCTATGGTTTAACTGAAACCAGCATGAAGCTTGAAGGTTTGGACCGTCATTTACGTCTGATCGATAGCTACAAAAAACTGCATGCAGCACGGGGCAAAACTTTGTAAAAGTAAACTCTTATTGAGGAGGACTCAGGTTTTCCTCTGATGCGAATATAAGCAAAAAACGGCTTGTTCATAATGAATAAGCCGTTTTTTATTTTGAAACCCGCTTCAATTATTTCCTGATGTTTTTTTTAAATTAACTTTTATGAGGTAGAGAGGTGTAGATGATCATTGGTAGTATTCTAGGTCTCTAACAAAATATTTATCCTTTGGGTTGATTTCAGGTCATCATAAGCAACTTTTATCCATTAAATACAGATGCATCCTTATGGTTTCAGCTCATGTTTCAAGTCTAAATGAAGCCCTCGAATTGAAAGTGTAAAACTTGCTGCAAATAAAGTTTTAGCAGCCTATAAAGGCTGTAAGAAGTAAGTAAGAATATGAAATTATTAGTATTAACTATAAGCCTGATAAGCTGTTTAAGATTAAATTTTCGAAACTGAAAATAGCCAGTGCTTAATATTTTTTATGGTTCAGGGTATCAAGCCAAACTTTGCGCTATCAAAGCCCATCCCATTTTTAATTAGTCATGCCTCCGACTAGAGCATAGAATGAGTTCACTTTTGTTGTAATGGCGTTAGGCATATGGCAGTGAGCTGGATTTTCTTCACTTTAATGGCAGCATTTATGCAGGCCTGGCGTAATGCCTTCCAAAAACAGCTGAGCACTACGGTTGATGTCTGGGGAGTCACGCTGGCTCGGTTTATTTTTGGATTGCCATTTGCTGCTCTTTACCTCAGTAGTCTGTATTATTTCAAGCCGGTTGAAAGTATCGTCCACTTCACGCCAAAGTTCTGGGTCTACATTGTGATTGCAGCTTCCAGCCAGATTTTAGCCACTGCATTGATGGTACAGCTGTTTAAGCAAAAAAATTACGCGATTGGGGTAGGGCTGGCTAAAAGTGAAGCGATACTGGCCGCGATTATTGGCGTAACTTTTCTGGCTGACCATTTGTCCTTTCTGGCCTGGATCGGGGTGGCACTGGGTGGTTATGCGGTATTTTTGCTGAGTAAAGGCCAGCAGATGGCCGGGTTCTCAGCCAAAACACTGGCAATTGGTATCGGAAGTGGTTTAAGTTTTGCCATTACTTCACTACTGGTACGAGAAGCTAGTCTGGAACTCACAAATTTACCAAATTTACACCGTGCAGCATGGGTATTACTGCTGGTGATCAGTTTCCAGTGTATCAGTATGCTGCTTTATCTGGGGCTATTTAGCCGCCGTACTTTAATTGCCATGTGGCAACGTTTGGGCCTCACTTTTAAGGTGAGTGTGTGCAGTTTTATGGCATCGCTCGGCTGGTTTACTGCCATGAGCATGATGAGTGTACCGGTGGTCAAAACCTTAGGCCAAATCGAGATTCTGTTTAGTATGCTGATTTCCGCTTATTTCTTTAAAGAAAAACTGGCCCGTGCGGAGCATTGGGGATTGGTCTTAGTGGTGATTGCGGCAATCTTAGTGATCCGGGCCTGATGCGAGAAAAAAGATGCAAAAGATAAAAAGCCACTTCGAAAAGTGGCTTTTTATCTTTTGCTCTGTGCTTTTTTAAGCTGCAATAAATTTTTGCACCGCCTGATTAAAGGCTTCAGGTTGCTCTACATTGGAAATATGCGAGGCATTGATTTCAAACAGCTGACTATGGGCAATACGCTCTTGCATGAACTGACCATCAGCCACTGTAGTTACCGGATCTTGCTGACCTGCTATCACCAGTACCGGCACAGTAATATCTTTCAGCTGTTCGCGTAAATCCGCTTTAGCCAAAGCTTCACAACAGCTTGCATAACCTTCGCTGCTGCCAGCTTCCAAGTCGTTTTGAAGATTTTCAACTACTGTTGGGTTGCTTTGGATAAAGGGTTCAGTAAACCAGCGTGATGCTGCGGTAGAAGCGATTGGTTGTAGGCTTTGTTCACGCACCAGCGCGGCACGCTCATTCCAGGCCTGTTCCTGACCAATTTTGGCTGCCGTATTGCAGACAATCACGTGGCTAAAACGTTCGGGTTTATTAATCGCTAACCATTGACCGGTTAAACCACCCATTGAAATACCACAGAACGCAGCTTTTTCAATTTTTAAATGATCAAGCAGATTCACCACATCTTGACCCAGTTGATCAAGACTATACGGACCTTGTGGCGTAGATGAAGCCCCATGACCACGGGTGTCATAGCAAATCACAAAATAATCCTGTTTGAAGTGATTAAATTGTTTTTGCCACATCCCATAGTTGGTGCCGAGTGAATTAGAAAAAATCAAGGCTGGCTTAGATGCATCACCAAAGGTTTGATAATTAATCTGTGCATTATTCGATGTAAAAGTTGGCATTTTTTAAATCCTTAATCTTATAAATCCCCCTAAATCCCCCTTTATGAAAGGGGGACTTTGAATGAGGATTAAACGCGTTCAATAATCAAAGCGATGCCTTGACCGACACCAATACACATTGAACACAGACCGTATTTACCGCCAGTCTGTTCAAGCTGGTTCAGTGCAGTCATCACAAGACGCGCGCCAGATGCACCAAGTGGATGACCTAAAGCAATTGCACCACCATTTGGATTGACTTTCTCTGAACCATCTTCAATGCCCAAGTCACGAGTACAAGCCAAAGCTTGTGCTGCAAAGGCTTCATTCAGTTCAATCACGTCCATCTGTTCAATGGTCAAACCTGTTTGTGCCAATAATTTTTTGATGGCAGGTGCAGGACCAAAGCCCATAATGCGTGGTTCAACACCCACGACGGTTGAGCCAATAATTTTGGCACGTGGTTTTAAGCCGTGTTGAGTAACTGCCTCGTCAGATGCAATTAATAGGGCAGCCGCACCATCATTGATCCCGGAAGCATTACCTGCAGTTACGGTACCATCGGCTTTCACGACTGGCTTCAGTTTTGCCAAAGCTTCTGTAGTGGTCGCACGTGGATGTTCGTCTTTATCAACTACAACAGCATCGCCTTTACGCTGCGGAATCACCACAGGAATAATTTCTTTATCAAAGAAACCTTTGGCTTGTGCAGCAGCAGTACGTTGCTGGCTGGTTAAAGCAAACTGGTCCTGATCTGCACGGTTGATGTTGAACTGTTCCGCCAGGTTTTCAGCGGTTTGCGGCATGGTTTCCACGCCATACATTTCTTTCAGTTTCGGGTTAATGAAACGCCAGCCCATGGTGGTGTCTTCGATTTTCTGGCTACGGCCATAGGCAGATTCAGATTTACCCATCACAAATGGGGCACGAGACATGGATTCCACACCACCAGCAATAATCAGGTTCGCTTCACCGGCTTTAATCGCACGCGCAGCAATCGCTACTGCATCCAGAGATGAACCACACAGACGGTTCACGGTCGTTGCTGGCACCTGATAAGGCAGGCCTGCAAGCAGGGATGACAT
Source organism: Acinetobacter sp. SA01 (assembly GCF_011319235.1). Classification (NCBI taxonomy): domain Bacteria; kingdom Pseudomonadati; phylum Pseudomonadota; class Gammaproteobacteria; order Moraxellales; family Moraxellaceae; genus Acinetobacter; species Acinetobacter sp. SA01. The sequence continues at coordinate 86,979 of NZ_WXXM01000008.1, read as the reverse complement.
ACGACCGACGTTACGGTTATCTTCACCGGCCTGGTTGGCACAGCCATAAATCACGTCATCAACTTGTTCCCAGTTAACCGATGGATTGCGTTCCATCAAGGCTTTGATTGGAAGTGCACCCAAGTCATCGGTACGGACAGGAGCCAGTCCACCGGCATAACGGCCGAATGGGGTACGGATGGCATCTACGATATAGGCATTTTTCATTGTGTATTTCTCACATATTTAAAAGAAGAAAACTCCTCCCTTTTTTAAAGGGTGAGAAGCATTGCTTCGCAAGGGAGGGATTGAATGAAGTAGTTTTATTCCTCAAATCCTCCCTAAATCCCTCCTGAACATGTTTTAAAGCACTGCTTTTAAAACTAAGTGCAAGAAAGGAGGGACTTCCCCTTAATTTGATTGAGTCGCATCAATCAGTTTGGCACCGGTCATTGACTGCAATTCTTCAAATGACAGACCTTCAACTTTCTCAATCACTTTCATGCCTTCAGGGGTGACATCAATCACGCAGAGATCAGTATAGATACGATCGACACATTTCAGGCCCGTTGCTGGATAAGCCAACTCAGCGACGATTTTTGGCTCGCCTTTTTTAGTCACGTGATCGGTGGTAATAAAGACTTTTTTCGCACCAACGGCCAAGTCCATTGCACCGCCCACTGCAGGAATCGCATCCGGTGCACCGGTATGCCAGTTGGCCAGGTCACCATTTTCAGCGACCTGGAAAGCACCGAGTACAGCGATGTCAAGGTGACCACCACGCATCATGGCGAAGGAATCACCGTGGTGGAAGAAGGCACCACCTTCAAGTAAGGTCACGAATTCTTTACCGGCATTAATCAGCTCAGGATCACGGTCTTCTTCAGCAGGAGGAGGGCCGAAAGCCAACAGGCCATTTTCAGAATGTAAAAACACGTCTTTGTCTGAAGGCAGGTAGCTGGAAATCTTGGTTGGTAAGCCAATGCCGAGGTTGACATAGGCGCCATCAGGAATGTCTTGTGCCACACGTTCAGCGATCTGGTCACGGGTCAGTTTGCTATAGCTCATCGTTTCTCTCCGATACCAATTATTGTGCAGGTTTAACTTGAACAACGTGTTGAACAAAAATTCCCGGGGTAATGATGTGTTCAGGATCCAGTGCACCCAGTTCAACCACTTCAGACACCTGGGCAATGGTCACGTCTGCTGCCATCGCCATGATTGGGCCAAAGTTACGCGCAGATTTACGGTACACCAGGTTGCCCCAACGGTCGCCTTTATGCGCCTTGATTAAGGCAAAATCCGCCTTGATCGGGTTTTCTAAAACGAAGTCTTTGCCTTCATAGTTCAGGGTCGGTTTACCTTCAGCCAGCAATGTTCCGAAACCTGTAGGCGTGTAGATTGGACCCAAGCCCATACCAGCAGCCTGAATACGGCAAGCCAGGTTACCTTGAGGCACCAGTTCCAGTTCGATTTTTCCGGCACGGTAAAGTTCGTCAAAGATGTAGGAGTCAGACTGACGCGGGAAAGAACAGATGATCTTGCGCACAGCACCGGTCTTTAAAAGTTTGGCCAGGCCGTAATCGCCATTACCAGCGTTATTATTTACAATAACCAGATCCTTGATGCCAAGCTCAATCAGGCCATCAATCAGCTCTGCCGGCTGACCCGCTGTACCAAAACCGCCAATCATGATGGTCGAACCATCTTTAATTTGAGAGAGGACTTCCGTTAATGAAGCCACGCTTTTATCGATCATAATCGTTCCTAACGCTAAAATTATTTAGTTTCAGTTTGGGAGAAGGAAACAGTGTTGGACACTGCGGGACCTGTTTTGGGTTTGCTTAATAAAAGATGGGCGACGAGACCGATACAAATGCCCCAAAACACCGAACTCAATCCGAGGAAATGCATACCGGATGCCGTAGCTAAAAAAGTGATTAAGGCTGCATCACGTTCGCTTTCATCTTTCATGGCCACTGAAATATTGGTGGCAATGGCACCCAATAGGGCAAGGCCTGCAAGTGCTGCAACCAGTTCTTTCGGCAGCAGGCTGAACAGCATGACAATACTGCCGGCAAATAAACCGCCTAAAATGTAAAACACACCATTGGCGATTCCTGCGATATAGCGCTTATCTTTAAGTTCATGTGCATCCTTACCCATACACAAGGCAGCGGTAATGGATGCCAAAACAATGGTGATGCCACCCACGCAAGCCACAGCAAGCGATGCAATACTGGTGGTAGTGATAATCGGTTTTGCAGGTGTGTCATAACCACTGAGTTTCATAATTGCCATGCCAGGCAAAAACTGCCCGCTAAGGCTGACCAAGATTAGTGGAATCGCCAGATTCAGCATGCCATTGATTGACCATTCAGGGCTAATCCACTGCGGAATGGCAAGACTGAAATCGACAGTGACTGGATTCATTTTGCCGAGGATTAAACTGAGTAAAACTCCTGCAAGCAGTACCCAAACCATGCTGTAGCGTGGACTTACGCGCTTGGATACTAAAAAAACCAGTAGCATGCCAAACACGATCAGGGGCATGCTGTTTGTAGCAGTGAACAGTCCCAAGCCAAATTGAAATAAAATCCCGGCCATCATGCCCGCTGCAATGGATTGGGGAATCCACTTCAATAACTTGTCGAAATAGCCTGTCAAACCAATAAAAAGAATCACCAAAGCGGCCGTGATATAGGCAGCGACCGCTTCATTTAATGAAATATTGGGAAATAGTGTGACCAGCAGTGCCGTGCCGGGCGCTGACCAGGCGGTGATAACCGGGACTTTGTACTTGATTGATAAAAAAATCCCTGCAACTGCTGCACCAATGGAGATGCCCCAGATCCATGAAATCATTATGCTGGGGTCAACATTGGCTTTTTGTGCTGCCTGGAAAAAGATGATTAATGGCCCGGAATAGGAAATCAGTACGGCTAGAAATCCTGCAACCGTTGCTGACACAGACCAGTCATCTTTTAAGCTTTTAAACAGGGTCGTCATTGCTACTGCCTCCATGCTGATAAATCAATGATCCTGTACCACGCCTATGATCAGGGTTAGCCCTGATCACCACCACCAACGGGAACCACTGTTCCTGTCATATAAGAAGATTCGTCAGATGCCAGGAAAGTGATGGCATTGACTTGTTCCTGAATTGTGCCGTAGCGTCCCAGAAAGGTACGGTCAATGGTTTGATCAACCACTTGCTGCATCCATTCTTTTTCAGATTCAGTCAGTGGGTTGGCATTGCGCGGTACTTTACGTGGAGGGGCTTCTGTTCCACCTGTCGCAACTGCATTGACACGAATACCATCTTTGGCATGTTCAAAGGCGAGGGAAGCGGTTAAACCATTTACGCCACCTTTTGAAGCTGAATAAGGCACACGGTTAATACCACGTGTTGCAATTGAAGATACGTTGACAATAGTACCTTGCTGATTCTTGATCATTTCAGGCAATACCGCACGGCAGCACCACATGGTTGGGAACAGTGAACGATTCACTTCCTTGATAATTTCTTCTTCAGAAAATTCTTCAAAGGGTTTCATCCAGATCGCCCCACCGACATTGTTGATGAGCACATCAACACGGCCATAGGTCTCAATTGCTTGGGCAACCACAGATTCTGCACCTGCAAAGGTTTCCAGGTTAGCCTTGACGATAATTGCATCACCTTCTTGTGCTTCAATTTCCGCTAATGTCTCGTCGACATAATTAGATATATCTGCTAGAACAACTTGAGCACCTTCGCTGGCCACTTGTAGCGCTACACCGCGACCGATGCCTTGAGCGGCACCGGTTACGATCACAACTTTGTTTTCAAATCTTTTTGCGCGATTCATTTGATTCTCCAACTTAGTTTGCAGAGAATTTTTCGAACAGGAAGTTTGCTGGTTTAACACCTTCAGCCTCTAACCAGCCACGAACCGCTTCGACCATAAGGACTGGACCACATAAGTAGATGTCCACGTCACCACCATTTAACCATTCATTATTAATATGGCCTGTGACATAACCTTTACGCTCATGTGCAGATTCCGGATTTGCCACAACGGTACGGTATTCAAACCATGGTAATTTTGCTTGAAGTTCGTTAAGGCGCTCTAATGCAACCAGGTCAAAGTCGTTGGTTACACCAAATACCAGACGTACAGGCTGTTCCGAACCTTTTTCTTCCAGAACGGATAACATGGATAAAAATGGCGCAATACCTGTACCACCTGCCAGCATCACGACAGGGCGTGCAACATTACGTAAATAGAAGCTACCGAAAGGACCAGTAAAAGTCATTTTGTCGCCCACTTTAGCCGTTTGGCTCAGGAAGCTGCTCATTTTGCCATTCGGGACGTTACGAACAACGAAACCGGTTTTACGGTCACCCGGTTTAGAGCTGAAAGAGTAAGAGCGGGTTTCAGATGTACCAGGGATACCGACATTGACATATTGGCCTGCTAGGAAATTAATTTCTGGCTCAGCAGCGTCAAGTTCGATTTCAAAAGTAATCGTTGATTCAGACAGGTTCTCAACAGAAGTTAGAGTACCTTGATAAGTATGAATTTGAGTTTTACAAACATCAGAAGTTGCTTGAATCTGGAATACAGCATCAGAAGTCGGGTGGCACTGGCAAGCCAGTACATAGCCTTCAGCCGCTTCTTCAGGTGTTAAAGCATCTTCGATATAAGTTTCTTCCGGCATATCATAAGTGCCTGATTCACAAAATGCACGACACGTACCACATGCACCATCACGGCAATCTAGCGGAATATTGATCTTTTGGCGATATGCTGCGTCAGAAAGAGTTTCACCGTCAACAACAGTAATAAAACGCGTTACGCCATCTTCAAATTGAAGTGCAACATTATGGTTTGACATGGCAAGTATCCTACAAATGAGTTAAAACATCAGGTGGCCCGGGCCAACATTCCATTGGGCCAGGACCGGTTTTCTAATCTAATCAGCTTAGATGTGGTAAACATCAATAACTTGGTTGATATAGTCGTTTTTCAGTACCACGTACTTGTTCAGGATTTTTGGCTGTTCGCCAGAGAAATCGATCACATAACGCGACATACCGAAGTAGCTGTAGTTTTTTTTGTAACGGAAACTCAAAGTATTCCAGTTAAAACGTACAGTCACCTGGTCACCGTTTTGTTCCACAATTTCAATGTTGCTGATGTTGTGGCTGGTACGGGTATCCGGCATGGTTGCTGAAGAACGTTCAGTCTTGATACGGAATACACGGTCTTCCAAACCTTGACGGTCCGGATAGAAAATCAGGGAGATTTCAGACTGAGGATCTTCGGTCAAGGTGTCATTGTCGTCCCAGGCTGGCATCCAGAACTGTGCATTCGGAGCGTAGCACTCTAACCAGTTATCCCATTGCTCGTCGTCCAGGAAGCGCGCTTCGCGGTAAAGGAATTGAGCAATATTTTCTAAAGTAATCGCGCTCATGCTTGTTCTCCTGCAGCAGCAATCTCTTTTTCAGCAGCAATTGCTTTTTTCATCAGTTTCAACCAGAACTCGTGTTGAGCCAGATATAGACCTTCGTCTTCAGTTTTAACGCCAGAAAGTTTTGGTTTTAAACCGATTTCATTGGCAGCCTCATCCGGACCTTGGATCCAGTGTTTAGAACCGCGGCTCATATCATTCCATTCAAGCGCGATACCTTGGTAGCCTGCTTGACATGCGCGGAATTCTTCCAGGTCATCCGGAGTTGCCATACCAGACGCGTTGAAGAAGTCTTCGTATTGACGGATACGACGTGCACGTGCTTCAGGTGCTTCACCTTTAGGCGCGATACAGTAGATGGTTACTTCCGTCTTATCGACAGAGATCGGGCGCAGTACACGGATTTGTGAACCGAACTGATCCATGAAGTAAACGTTTGGATAGATACACAGGTTACGCGAACGCTCGATCATCCATTTCGCCATGGCTGCACCGTATTTCTCGGTGTATTCATCTTTTTTCGGGAAGTTTGGACGGTCTTCCGGGTTTGCCCATTGTGTCCAAAGCAGCATGTGGCCGTTTTCAAAACCGTAAGAACCACCGCCTTGTTTACCCCAAGAACCAGCGCTCATCGCACGGATGTTATCGCCGCCTTGTTTTTCTTTGCGTTGCTGAGTTGTCGCAGCGTAGTTCCAGTGAACTGCAGACACGTGGTAACCATCAGCACCGTTTTCAGCAGTCAGTTTCCAGTTACCTTCGTAGGTATAGGTAGATGCACCACGTAGAACTTCCAGACCTTCTTCAGACTGACCTACGATCATGTCGATGATTTTGGTTGCTTCACCAAGGTATTCTTCAAGAGAAGGAACGTCCGGGTTCAAGCTACCGAACAGGAAGCCTTTGTAGTTTTCAAAACGTGCAACTTTTTTCAGGTCGTGTGAACCTTCTTTGTTGAAGCAGTCAGAATAACCGGCATCAGAAGGATCTTTAACTTTTAACAACTTACCAGAGTTGTTGAATGTCCAGCCGTGGAAAGGGCAGGTATAAGTTGCTTTGTTACCGCGTTTGTAACGGCAAAGCTCTGCACCACGGTGTGAACAGGCATTGATCATGGCATTCAGTTCGCCATTACGGTTACGCGCAATGATGATTGGCTGACGGCCAATGTTCGTGGTGTAGTAATCGTTGATATTCGGAATTTGGCTTTCATGTGCCAAGTAAACCCAATTGCCTTCAAAGATATATTTCATCTCTAAGTCAAATAAGGCTTCATCAGTAAATACTGAACGATGGAGTTTGAATTCACCTGTTTCATAATTTTCAACAAGTAATTCATCGATACGATCTAGATGGCTGGTATTGATTACAGGAATACGTGGCATGTCCGTTCTCCGACTTTCCAAATTTTAGGGAAGTCACCACATCGCTTCATTGCCCTTCTTTGGGGAATGAAGCGCTGCAGTTCCTTGTTTGCTAATTAAGCGCTTGCGCGACGACGTTCAACTTCAGTAGAAGGCGCACCTTCTTTGTCTTTTTGAAGTACAACGTCGAACTGGATGTGTTTGAAAGGACCTTTCAAGCCGCGACGCGCAATTTCAGCTTCGTCAGTAACGTCAACCGCAGTTGCTACCAGACCTTCGCGAGTACCGAATGCGAAGTCATCCCAAAGGTATTTGTCGCCTTCGATGTTGAACTGAGTTGTCAACTTGCGGTGACCTGGCGCAGAGATAAAGTAGTGCACGTGCGCAGGACGCTGACCGTGACGAGAAAGCTTGTTCAACATGTGTTGTAACGGACCTTCAGGGTTCAAACCGTAACCTACAGGCATAGTGGTTTGCGCAGTGTAGTTACCGTTTTCATCACTCAGGATGGTGCGACGAAGGTTGAAGTGTGACTGAGATTTGTCGAAGTAAGAGTAGTTACCATTGCTGTTGGCATGCCACATTTCTACTTTAGCACCAGAAAGAATTTCACCATCAGTGTCAGTTACTTTACCTTCGATGATAAGTGTCGGGATTTTACCTTCTTCAGTACCATCGTCCATGCGAGCGAAACCTGTTGATTCAGGTGCACCAGCAACATATAGAGGGCCTTCGATTGTACGTGGTGTACCACCCGTTAAACCTGCTTTTGCATCAGCTTCATCAGCACGCAAGTCCAGGAAGTGTTCCAGGCCGATTGCTGAACCTAACAGTGCAAATTCATCAGCTTTTGCCATGTCGATCAGCGCTTCTACACCTTTCCAAACTTCAGACTGGCTTAGATCAAGATCTTCAATGGCTTGGTAAAAGTCTGTAACCAGACGCACAACAACTTGTTGTAAACGGGCATCTACTGGACCTTCAGAAGTGTCTACGTTACAAGCTTTAACTACATTTTCAATGGTTTGACGATCCATTTTATTACTCCTTGGATGGGTACTTTGGTGGCAAATATCTCTGCTTAAAGAGATCGATGGCTGCCACTTTCCTTGTTTGCTACTTGGTATGTTAAATATGTTTTTTTGTGAAACTGGAACACAGGTTTATTCCAGTTTTCAGGGTTAAATCAGGTGTCATCGTCACGAACAGATGAGGGGTGACGGTTTAATGCCATCACTTCAATGTTCATGTAAGGGTAGAGCGGAAGACCCTGTAAAATGTTATGCAGTTCTTCGTTGCTCTCAACATCAAAAATACTGATGTTTGAGTATTGGCCAGTAATGCGCCAGATATGACGCCATTTGCCTTGACGCTGCAATTCCTGTGAATAAGCCTTTTCAACGGCTTTAATTTCATTTGCCTGTTCAACGGGCATATCACGTGGAATATTTACATCCATTCGTACTTGGAAAAGCATGGGTTTCTCCTGATTACTGACGACGTAAGTTGTCAATCTTGTTTTCATCCAGCTCAATACCCAGACCTGGACCGTTCGGAATCTCAAGTTCAAAGTTCTGATAATTGAGCGGGGTTTTCAAAATATTTTCGGTAAGCAGCAATGGACCAAACAGTTCGGTGCCATACGCCAGATTTTCAAAGGTAGAGAAGACATGAGCAGAGGCAATCGTACCCACCGGGCCTTCCAGCATGGTGCCGCCGTACAGGTCGATACCTGCCAGTTTAGCGACTTTTCCAACCTCACAACCTTCAACTAAACCGCCCGATTGGGCCACTTTTACTGCAAAAACTGATGCACCATTGTTACGTGCAATTTGATAAGCCGAGTGCGGACCCATCAAGGATTCGTCTGCCATGATGGCCACATCAAAACGGCGAGTCAGATGTCGCATTGCATCCAGATTGTCAATTGCACATGGCTGTTCGATCAGATCCACACCACCATCTTGTAACAACTGAATACCTTTGATCGCTTCAAGCTCAGACCAGGCACGGTTTACATCGACACGAATCGAGATGTCTTTGCCCAAGGCTTTCTTGATAGCCAGTACATGTTCAACATCTTCTTCAACCGGGCGTGAACCAATTTTCAGTTTGAACACATTGTGGCGTTTTGCCTCAATCATTTTCTGCGCTTCAGCAATATCTTTCTCGGTATTACCTGAGGCCAATACCCAAAGTACCGGAATACTGTTACGTAAACGTCCACCTAATACTTCACTGAGTGGCAGGTTGAGACGTTGCGCCTTAATATCCAGCAGGGCAGTCTGAATGGCACATTTGGCAAAACGGTTGCCATTAATATTTTTTTTGATTACCTGTAATGTTTGTGCAACATTTAAACCGGATAATGTTTTTAAAAGCGGTGCGAAATAAGTATCAATATTAACTTTGACACTTTCCGGGCTTTCTTCACCATAGCCTAATCCACCAATAGTGGTTGCTTCGCCCCAGCCTACATAACCATCTTCTGTGGTAATTTTAACCAACACCAGTGTCTGGGTTTGCATGGTTGCGACAGCCATCTTGTGGGGACGGATGGTTGGAATTTCCACCAGCAACGTTTCTATAGACTTATACATCTTTAAAATTCTCGATCTTGCTTTATGCCTGTCTTGTGATATACCTTAAAGGAATAGTTTTAATTGGTCGAAGATCAATTTTGCATTTTTTTATACTTTAAAGATATTTTTGACTATGGAACTTAGACATCTACGTTACTTCGTTGCAGTGGTTGAAGAGCAAAGTTTTACCAAAGCGGCTGAAAAACTCTTTATTGCTCAACCTCCTTTAAGCCGACAGATCCAAAATTTAGAGCAAGAGCTAGATATTCAGCTGTTTGAGCGGGGTAGTCGCCCACTTAAGACTACAGAAGCAGGACAATTTTTTTATCAGCATGCGGTTAAACTTTTGTCTAATGCTGAAGAAATAAAATCGATGACGAAACGTATCGGGATTGCCGATCGGACCATTACCATTGGTTTTGTTGGTTCTTTATTGTTCGGTTTGCTATCGCGCATCATGTTTCTTTTTAAACAGCAGCATCCTTATCTCAAGATTGAAATGATGGAAATGAATACCTATGAGCAGATTCAGGCGCTTAAAGAAGGAAAGATTGATGTCGGCTTTGGCCGTTTAAGAATTTCTGACCCTGCGATTAAACGTGTACTACTTCGTGAAGAGCCTCTTGTAGCGGCAGTGCATGCCAGCCATCCTTTAGGACAGCGTTCTGGTGTGAACCTGTCGGAACTGGTAGATCACCAGTTATTCTTGTATCCCAATACTGGCAAGGCCAATTTTGCCAGTCAGGTCCGTGGTATATTTTCCGAGTATGGCCTGGAACCCAAAAATGTTCGTGAAGTACGTGAACTGCAGCTTGCACTCGGTTTTGTTGCCGCTGGAGAGGGAATTTGCCTGGTGCCGGAAAGTGCCAAAAACATTAAATTGGCGCATTTAAACTTTATACCGATATTAGACAGTTTTGCGGTGAGTCCAGTCTTTATGGCCATTCGTAATATGGATGAAAGTGAATACATCCAGTTCCTGTTTGATGCGGTATATCAGGTTTATGACCTGGAAGCGGTGCAATATGATCGTGCCGTGTTCTGATCAGGCACAGTAAAAAACAACCCTAAAAACCTTAAATATAGAAAATTTCTCCAAATAATGAGACTCAATAAAATATTTTCATATAAAAAGGTGATGGGTCTCATGGCCTTTAATATATCTAAAGCATAGTAAATACAGGATTTTGACCTAAACCAGACTTTATAGGTATAGAAACATGCCTATTCAGTTTTGGACATTTTTTCGCATCTTCTGCATTGTGAGCACCAGAAACTGAACTTCACAATTAGGAGGTGGAGATGTCTACAAATAAAGTGAATATTAATACGCTGATCGATGAGGCTAAATTTACGAAATTTCATTGGGGAGTCTTATTCTGGTGCCTGATGATCATCATTTTTGATGGTTATGACCTGGTGATTTACGGAGTGGCTCTACCATTGTTAATGCAGGAATGGGCACTCAGTACCGTACAGGCGGGTTTACTTGCCAGTACCGCATTATTCGGCATGATGTTCGGTGCCATGAGCTTTGGTACTCTCTCTGACAAGATTGGCCGTAAAAAAACCATTATGATCTGTGTTGCACTTTTCAGTGGTTTTACCTTTTTAGGTTCTTTTGCCAGTAACCCTACTGAGTTCGGTATTCTTCGCTTCTTAGCCGGTTTGGGAATTGGTGGCGTAATGCCAAACGTGGTTGCCCTCATGACCGAATATGCACCAAAACGTATCCGCAGCACGCTTGTTGCCCTGATGTTTAGTGGTTATGCGATTGGTGGAATGTCGTCTGCATTATTGGGCGCATGGTTGGTACCGCAGTTTGGCTGGAAAATCATGTTCCTTCTTGCCGGTACTCCATTATTACTTTTGCCGGTTATCTGGATGTTCCTACCTGAATCGTTGATGTATTTAACTGTGAAAAATCAGACCGTAAAATCGCATGGCATTATCCAGAAAATTGCGCCTCAACTCAGTATTCAAAAAGATACGCAATTTGTCCTGAATGACGTGTTAAAAGGCGATGAAGCTCCACTCAAAGCATTATTCCAGCAAGGCCGTAGTTTCAGTACTTTCATGTTCTGGATTGCATTCTTCATGTGCTTATTGATGGTGTATGCATTAGGCAGCTGGTTGCCAAAATTGATGATCCAAGCAGGTTACTCACTGGGCGCAAGTATGATCTTCCTGTTTGCCTTGAATATTGGCGGCATGATTGGCGCGATTGGTGGTGGTGCATTGGCTGACCGCTTCCATATCAAAAAAGTACTCGTGATTATGTTTATATGCGGTGCAGCAGCGTTAATTTTACTTGGTTTTAACAGCCCACAAATCGTGTTGTATACCTTAATTTCAGTAGCAGGTGCAGCAACCATTGGTTCACAAATCTTGTTATACACCTTCGTAGCACAGTACTACCCATCAACTGTACGTTCTACCGGAATGGGCTGGGCATCAGGCATTGGTCGTATTGGCGCAATTGTTGGGCCAGTATTAACAGGTGCATTATTAACCATGAACTTACCCCACCAAATGAACTTCTTTGCTATTGCGATTCCAGGTGTAATTGCGGCGTTAGCAATCTTAATGGTGAATTTAAAAGCTTCTGTGGATGCAAAAGCCCTTACAGAGTCTAGTGCAAACAGCAATCTAGTTGCACAAGAATCAACCCAATAATTTCTTTACCTTTCCATTAATCTACTGTCATCAATGATATAGATCGCCATCGTAAGCGATGGTGATCTGTTGCTAGAATTTGACGGCACAATAACAAGCGAGTTTAGGATGAACGCGGAAATATTAACCCAAACAACTGATTTACAAGCAACAACGGTTCGACCAAATATGCAGCGTACGCTCATGATGAGCATGATTGCATTAAGCATGGGAGGGATGAGTGTTGCAGCGCAAGCACAAACCCAGCAGCAAAATGAAATTGAACAGCTTAGACAGGAAGTTCAGGCTTTACGTAGTTTGGTGGAGCAGCAAAAAGTACAGAATGCACAAACTGCAACAGCAATTGCTAACGTACAACGTACTGCAGCAACTGTGCCAGCGAACCCTGTATTAAAAACTGCCAAAGGTGCCGAGTTTAATTTATATGGTAACGTGCGTTTAGATGCCTCTTATAAGGTTGACGGCGGTCCTATCGATTGGCCATATAACCAGATCAATAACGTGGCACTGGAAGGTACTGCCGGAAATAGCGATCGTTTAAGCTCGACTTTATCTGCAACGCGTTTAGGTCTTGATTTTAAAACTCAGGCTGCTGAGCAAGAGGTCAAGGGTAAAATTGAAGTCGACTTTTTGGGTGGAGCCAACTTCGATAATCTGCGTATCCGTCATGCCTATGTAAATTATGGTAACTGGCTGTTGGGGCAAACCTGGTCAAACTTTGCAGTACCGGATTATATGCCAGAAACCATTGATGCAAATGCATACGTTGGTGGTGCTGTGAAACGTACACCACAAGTGCGTTATACCGCCAAATTTAATCCACAAACCAATTTGGTATTAGCTGCTGAAGATCCTAAAGATAAATTGGTTACTGATAAGGTGATCACTCAGCGTTTACCGGCGTTAACCGCACGTTTAAATCATCAATTTGCAGATAACTTGAATGTCAGCGTACGTGCCATGGGCCATGAAAAGCGTATCAATTCTGAAGAAGAAATGGCATGGGGGGTAGGTGTAGGTGCAAAGTATGATGTTGTACCTGGTACCACCTTAAAAGCAGATTATTACCATGTTAAAGGCGATAGCAGCTTCGTATCATTTGCCAATAAAGGTGTTGTTGTAGAAGCAGATGGTAGTCTTGTACAAAATGAATTTGATTCTATTATGCTAGGTGTTACCCAAAAATTTAGTGACAAATTACATGGCACTTTGGGCTACGGCTATATGACTTTTGATAAAGATCAAAATTATCTGGATGCTCCTGGAAGTGCAGTTACAGCCAATAAAGACCTCTGGCAAGCCTGGGCAAATGTTTTTTATAGCCCAACCAAGCCTTTGAGTTTTGGTCTTGAATATGTCTATGGTGAACGCGAAACTTTTGCTAGCAAGACAGGTGAAGACAACCGCTTAAATGCAGTTGCAATCTATAACTTCTAATAGTCCCCTAAATAAAGACCTCTTATTATGTACTACATAGTAAGGGGTCTATTTTTATATGTATATTGTGATCATTTGAGAGCCGAAACCTGAGCCAGAACAAAGCACAGCCAGAGGACCAGATCTTTTTTGCTATTACCTCATTGTGAACCACTCGTTTAGAATGACTAAATTTAGTATTTCTTGCCTCACATCCTCTAAAAAATACTTGCACTCGCAAATATAGACGAATTATCAACAGATCCTCATTTTCTATTACTGAATTTCGCACAGTGAAAATTAGTGCATAGTCACGATAAGGTCTATCAAAAGATTAATAGAGATATCTGGAATTTGGGCGACCCTTCCGTTTAAGTTAAACTGGTTTATGAATTTTAAAGTAGTAAAAATACGGAAATAGGTGTAAGCGGGGTTATTTTTCGTTTATCTTTATATGACTTATTTGAATCCTAGCCAATTCACAACCGGCCGATCACCACCAGAGTGTAATGGTTTAATTTCATGAGGCTTTTCAAAAAATCTTATTGTCAATAACAAGTTGAAGCATACAATTCTACAGAGCAACAGTACTTGCTGTTAGATGTACCAAGCTCTTAAGCTGAACTGGAGAGATTCATTGCGCGTTGTTCGCTATAAATTTGTGATTATCATCCTGCTGCTCATACTTGCAGCAAGCTATGCTCTATTTCGATGGTGGCAGGGACCTGTGTTACCAGGATATACCCTGACATACAGGCCTCTGGTGCAAAATGTGGTAGCTACTGGCCGTGTAGCGACCGTATCACGTGCTCAGGTGGGCAGCGAAATTACCGGTGTCGTTCTTGATCGGTTTGTACAGGAAGGTGATCAGGTGGTGCCGGGTGATTTACTGCTTGTCCTAAAATCGGATGAACTGCTTGCACAGGTACGACAAGCCGAAGTGGCTCTGACCGAACTCGCAACCAGCCGGCGTCCACAGGCAGTAGCAGAACTGGCCACCGCCAAAGCCCAGCTCGAACAGGCCAGTCGGGAAGCAGCACGCAGACGTAATCTAGAAGCTGGCATACTCTCAGCAGAAGAAATAGAACAGGCCGTGGAAGCGGAAAGAGTCGCCCGCAATAATTTTGAAACAGTACGTCTAAAAACAGTAGCATTGGCACCGGGTCAAGTCGAGGAAGCCAAGCTTCGTGAACAACTTGCTGCAGCCCAGGCTCAACTGGCCAAAACTAAAATTCGCTCTACAGTCACCGGTACGGTACTCACTCTGGATGTGGAACCGGGTGATCTGATCCAACCGGGTCAGACTTTATTTAGCATCGCATTGAAGGGCAATACAGAAATTCGGGTGCCTTTAGATGAGCGAAATTTACCGCAACTTGCTTTACAGCAAAAGGCAACGGTCATTTCCGATGCCTATCCGGATCAAGCTTTTCCGGCCCGGATCAATTTTATAGCGCCAAGCATTGACCCGCAGCGTGGTACGGTAGAGGTTCGCTTAGCCGTCGATCCGGTGCCTGATTTTCTGCGTCAGGATATGACGGTGTCGGTGAATATCGAGACCAACAGACGAGAACGGGCATTGGCTATTCCGAATGATGCTTTAAGCAGTATCAAAGGCGATAAGGCCAGTGTGCTATTGGTACGTGATGGAAAAATAAAACATCAGCAAGTCAGCTTAGGTTTACGTGGCCTAGCCATGTCAGAAGTGGTTTCAGGTTTAAGTGATGGTGATCAGGTGCTGGCCAATGCCGAAGCACCCTTAACAGAGGGTGCGAGGGTACGCTTAAAACAGCAAAAAACACCCTGGAATCATCAGGCTGATGATACAGATAGTAAAAATGAATTACCGGTGAAATTCGATTGAAAAACTTTTTCGGGCGGCTTTGGACAGAATGGACAATCGCAATCAGTTTTTTGCGTGAAGGCCGTGCACAATCCATCATGATTACTGTGGGTGTTGCAGTGGGTGTGGCTGTCATCATTTTTATCAGTGCTTTAATTCAAGGATTGCAGTCGAATATTGTCGAACGTACTTTGGGTACTCAGGCGCATATCCGTTTGCTTTCACCGGATGAGGTGAACCAAATTGTGCCGCCTGCTGCAGGGACGGTGCAATTATTGCAGGAAGACAAGCGTGCACAGCGCCTGCGCTCAATTAACAACTGGCAGCAGATTACTGAGACTTTAGATCAGTTACCGGTACTGACCGCCGTATCTCCAGTGGTATCCGGGCCGGCCTTTGTGCAACGTGGGGATGCCATTCAATCAGTTGCCTTGGTGGGTATTAATCTTGAACGTTATCAACAGATTATCCCACTGAAAGAATATCTGCTGAGTGGTCAGTTGCGCATCGGTGCAGACGATGTAATGATTGGCAGTCAGCTCGCCAAAGATCTGGGTGTACAGGTGGGAAGCAAGTTACGGCTGGATACGGGGCGGGAGAACAGTGCATTGGTCAATGTGGCAGGGATCTTTGAACTTGGGGTACGCGAACTGGATGCGCGATATGTGTATCTGGACTTGAAACAGGCACAGTCTTTACTCAGTTTACCTGGTGGAGTTACAGTGATTGACCTGACCATTTCAGATATTTTTGAGGCAGACAATATTGCTGCACAGATAGGACGCTTGACCTCATTAAAAGCCGAGAGCTGGATTAAAACCAATGCTCAGCTCATGAATGCGATTACAGCTCAGAGCCTGTCAACCAATATGATTATTATCTTTGTGGCAATTTCCGTGGCATTTGGAATAGCCAGCGTCATGTCGGTCAGCGTGGTGCAGCGTACCCGGGAAATCGGTATTTTACGCGCGACTGGCGCGACCCAATTGCAAATTTTACGAATTTTCCTGTTTCAGGGCGCAATATTTGGCCTGCTGGGTTCAGTTTTAGGCAGTGCGGTCAGTTATGGTCTGGTGTGGATATTCAACACCTTTGGCCCGGGTCTGTTTTACATTCCTCTTTCGATCAATCTGGTAATACTGGCCTTGTTACTGGCTACGCTGACTGGCGTACTGGCTGCTGCGATACCATCGCGCCGGGCAGCAGCATTGGACCCTGTGGAGGCGATTCGTCATGTCTGATCAGTCTCAGGAAGTACTGCGTCTAGAAGCGCTGCATAAATCTTATAATATCGGGCAGCCCAATGAAGTTGAAGTATTGCATGGAATCGATTTGCGTATCGCACGCAATGATTTTGCTGCTCTGATTGGTCCATCCGGTTCCGGTAAAAGTACCTTATTGAATATTTTAGGTTTGCTGGATAAACCCAGCAGTGGTGAGCTGTATTTGCTGGGTCAGCCAACCAGTCGCATGGATGATGCCGGACGTACTGCGCTACGCGGCAACAGTATCGGTTTCGTGTTTCAGTTTCATCATCTTATTCAGGCTTTTACTGCCTTAAACAATGTACTTATGCCGTTAATGCTGACACATGGCAAGCCGGACAAACAGGCACTGGAGCGAGCGCGTGAACTGCTTGCTGCAGTCGGTCTGGAACAGTTTGCGGATCGTAAACCGAATGAACTTTCGGGAGGACAGCAACAGCGGGTGGCGATTGCTCGGGCACTGATTACGGAACCAGCATTATTGTTGGCCGATGAACCGACAGGGAATCTGGATACCCATACGGCTGCAGAAATGTTCGAACTGTTCCGTAAAGTGCATCGCGAACGCGATTGTGCGGTATTGCTGGTAACGCATGATCCACGTCTGTCAGCAACCTGTGATCGCACCATTAATCTGGTCGATGGCCGTATTCAAAGTGATTCAGCAAATCATTAAAATCAGATTATCTGCCTTAAAATTTTACTCTTGATCTTAGCCATCCAGTGAACAGCGATAAGGGACTTATTCCTATATCGCTATTGGCTAGGTGCTGAAAATCGATAAAGCAGGTTTTTTATTTTAGTGCGGAGGATTAGTCTATATCTAGATTAAAGTATTGATACTGGTCATTTAGAATATATCTAATCAGGAATCGGATTTCAGTAGTGAAGTTGCGCCAACGGCTAAGTTATGTAGGGCGCAATCTTAGATATCTTATTTAACATAATATACATTATACGAAATAATGTTGTAAGCTAAAATAGAAATGTCCGGTTTCTCCAAAGTAAAAATGTCCGCTTTTAGAATACGCACCTTTACGATTATCGAAGCAGACTGTTTGATATTCCGGTATCTATAACTGTTATATAAATATTTCACTTTTTTGTATCTATAGATACGCTGTTACATCGTCAATAATCAATCTAACAGATAGATAAATTGAGATAGCCTGATGAACAATCAAGAACCAAAAAAGCAGCAAAAATACGCTGACAGTGAAATTTCAGATAAGGCTTTCAAGCGAGCCATTATTTGGTTTGGAATTTACGCTTTATTGTTCTGTATTGGGGTCGCATTTGTGGTTGGCGCAGATAACTCATATCTTCCCTAATTTCTACATAACTAATACATAAGTAAAGCTATGGTCAAGCAGCATGTTTTATTAAGTATGCTGCTTTTTAGTTCAATGATATTGAATTTTAGTTTGCATATATTCACCATAAACTGAAAGTTTTTCAAAAATATGTTCTGAATAAAACATATCATCTACCAGTAATTGTGCTTGATCAAAGCTATATAAATCTAATATTTTCAGTAATTTGGCATTAATTTTAGAAAGCTTTGTACAAAGATGAATATAGTCATCATTTTTATTCTTAAATAATAACTGTAACATATTGATTTTATTTATGTCTAAGTATTCAGATTGTTGTTCCAGCGAGATAACCTGAATTTTCACATGCAAAGAATGAGCAATAAGATCAATTAGTTCCAGATTAATATCTAAACGTGTAATACAAATTATTCTAGATACTTTTGAGTTACATAAACTATTGATTAAATTTAAATAAAATGAATCTTTCTGGCTCATTTCATCATCATTTAATTGTATAGATAGTCCCAGACTATCCAATAATTCATCAAAATTAAAACTAAGGTTGCTCTGGTTTGCCTGATAATAGCGCGATAAAATGCTCAAACTTTGTTCATTTTTAACTGTATGATAAATCACCTTCTGATTCAGATTCGACAATATAAATGGTGAGAATAAATAGGCTAAATCTTCAATATGCTCTGTAATAGGATCTTGCAGGATCACAATCTGCCCTGCTTTCTCTATCTCTCTGAGCTTTTTTGCTCTCAATACTGTGGCTTCAACATTCAAATATTTTTGCTTAAGTAATCTTTTAACCTGCGGAGAAATTTCGTATCCTGACAGCAACTGATGGATCAAATTAAGTTGCGATATTTCAAACATTTGTCACTCCATTTCAACATTTTATCTACCTTCATCACACGTTTGCATGAAGTATTCGCCAGTATCGCAAATTCTTTTAAACTTAATAGATACAACATCAATTATAAAATTTATAACAGATCAGTATTTTTTAAAAATCTGTTATAAAAATACTTTAATATTAATTAAATATTGCTATATTTATATACAGTCACTTTTCATCAGTTATCTTTTAATATGTATAAGTCAGAACAGCTTGCTCATCAATTAAGACAATTGATAGAAAGTGGCTCACTGAAAGCCCATGAAAAACTCCCTTCTTTACGTGAACAAGTGCAGCTTTCCGGTTTTAGCCTGATTACCGTGATGAATGCTTATCAAGAGCTTGAATCTAGAGGTTTAATTTACGCGAAAGAAAAATCTGGCTACTACATTGCAAATACATATGCAGACCATGAACACAATGCACCTTTAATTGTTTCTCTCAATTCAAATATTGAGATCAATTCATTAATTTTTAAATATCTCAAATCCATTCAAGGCGAACACATCGTTCCATTTGGTTCGGCATTTCCAGACAGTGATTTGGTCTATTCCAAAAAACTAACGCAAATTATGGGGCAAATCGCACGTAATAAAAAAAGTTATGATGCCATTGATAGTTTGCCCCCAGGAAATTTTTCATTACGCAAACTGATTGCCCAACGCTATTGTATGCAAGGCATACCCACTGATCCAGATGACATTGTCATTACATCTGGTGCTTTGGATGCACTAAACCTGGCCTTACAAGCGATTGCCAAACCTGGTGACTATATTATCCTGCAGCAAAATATTTTTTATGGTGCCTGGCAAGCGGCTGAACGATTAGGCCTAAAAGTGGTCACTATTCCTGAACATCCAAAACATGGATTTGACCTGGAAGCTTTTGAACATATCTTAAAAACCTATCCGATCAAACTCTGCTGGTTCATGCTAAATAGCCATAATCCGGTAGGTTTTACCGTTTCAGAGGATATAAAGTTTCAAATTTCAAAATTATTACATCAATATCAAGTTCATATGATTGAAGATGATGTGTATGAGGAAATGTATTTTGGCCATAAAAAGCCGTTACCCATGACTTATTATGATCAAAATAATTTAGTTCTGCACTGCTCTTCTTTTTCGAAAACCCTGGGGGCGACGTTTCGGGTGGGTTGGGTACATGCCGGGAAATACTCACAGCATATTCAGCATCTGCAATTAATGAGCACGATTTCAGTCAATTCCTTACTGCAAAGCGCTTTAGTAGAATTTTTATCCAATTTTCATTATGAAAAACATCTGCGCAATTTACGTAAAAATTTACAGCATAATAAATTGTTATTTTATAGATATTTAGAGTTGAATTTACCAGCCAGATGTAAAGTTGAATATCATCCAAGTGGTTATTTTTTATGGCTTAAACTGCCTAAAAATGTAGATAGCATGTGCATTTATGAAACCCTCATCCAGCAGCAAATTGGCATTGCACCTGGTCAACTTTTTAACATCACCGCACAAAAACAGCATTATTTAAGAATTAATTGTTCATTTTCATGGTCTGATTCAATTCAACATTCATTGGACAAGGTTATTTCTACGCTGCAAAGCGTTATCGTGGATGATTAGTTTAAATTGACAGCGAATATTGTCATTATGCTGTAAAATGATTCATTGATCAGTAGTCTGCGCTTATGCTGATTAAAATTAGACCAAATGAAAAACAAAAATATTGGGAAATATGGGGCTATAATAATGATATGGAATCACAAAATTCTAAACGTATTCATGCATTTGATAATGATGTAATGAGCGATCTAGATGCCGTGGGTATCGCACAATTAATTCGTGATAAACAGGCTTCTGTACAGGAAGTCACCGCAGCGGCAATTGCACGTGCACAACGTGTTAATCCGCATCTCAATGCGATTCAGCTTGAATGTTTTGAGCGTGCTTTAGCAAAGCCACGTTTCAGACAGACAGGAATTTTTGCAGGTGTCCCCTTCTTTTTTAAAGACAATACCGATTATCAGGGCCTTACAACCAGTCATGGTTCTAAAGCAGTAAATGGCAATACTGTATTAATTAACCCCAAGATCAGTCAACAATTTTTAGACCAGGGATTTGTCGTTTTAGGCAAAACGACCATGCCAGAATTTGGTTTAAATGCCACCACAGAGTTTAAAGATGGCAGTGCGACTTTCAATCCATGGCATACGGACTATTCTTGCGGTGCATCTTCCGGTGGTTCTGCTGCAATGGTGGCCTCAGGTGTAGTGCCTATTGCGCATGCTAATGATGGTGGCGGTTCAATTCGCATCCCCGCTGCCTGTTGTGGTTTGATTGGTCTTAAACCCAGTCGCGGTCGTACTTTTGATAGTGATGCAGCACGTTCTTTACCCATCAATATCATTAGTGAAGGTGTAGTTACCCGTAGTGTCCGTGATACGGCTTATTTTTATGCCGGTATGGAGCAAAGATTTTATAATAAAAAACTGCCTAAAATTGGTCTAATCGAACAGCCGATCCAGCGCCGTTTACGCATTGGTCTGGTTACTCAATCCATCACAGGCCAAATTGATCAGGAAACATCATCCACCCTAAACCAGACTGCGAAATTACTTGCAGATTTGGGTCATCATGTTGAAGAGTTTAAGTTGCCTATCTCGATTAGCTTTGTTGACGATTTTAGTGAATATTGGGGCTTTTTATCCTTTATGCTGCAAACTTTTGGCAAAAAGGCGTTTGGGGCTGGGTTTAATGTCAAACAGCTGGATAATTTAACGGTAGGACTTGCCGGACTCTATAAGAAGAATTTTTACAAAACGCCGCTATTTTTGTATCGTTTAAAAAGAATGCAACAACAGTATCAAGACATTTTTAGCCAGTATGACGTTCTGCTTTCTCCCGTATTAGCGCATACGACGCCACAAATTGGTTACCTATCGCCTCGGCTTCCCTTTGATCAATTATTTGATCGGATTCAAAATTACGTTACTTTTACTCCAATTCAAAATGTGGTGGGTGCTCCTGGCATGTCGATCCCAATGGGACAAACGCAAGTGGATGGCTTACCGATTAGCATGCAACTTTCTGCCAATATTGGGGATGAAAAAACTTTAATTGAATTGGCCTATGAAATTGAACAGGCAAAACCCTGGCATAGAATTCAGGATGCTTGATCATAAAAGGAATAAGGAAGTGAACAGCTTCCTTATTTCATAGAATATTAAATATAAATATTTATTAAAGTCTTCCATAATTGTTGAAACTCTCTTTATTTTTCTCATGTGCTTGATTTTAAAACACTGCTTAAAACCAAGCTTAGAGATAAATACAAAGGACTTATGGGAAACAGCTATTGAACCTCAAACTCAATACGACGGTTTTTCCGACGTCCCTCTGCAGTGATATTGTCAGCAACAGGTTGATTTGAACCAAAACCTTCTGTGGTTAAATTTTCAGCTGCAATATTTTTCCCAATTAAATAGTTTTTAACTGCTGCTGCACGCCGTTGGCTTAGAATCAGGTTTTTATTTGTATCACCAGAGCTATCCGTATGACCAATCACCTTTACTTTCTTGCCATCCACTTTCTTTAATGCTAATGACATTTCATCTAAAATTTTTGTACCTGATGCAGTTAGCACGGCACTTCCAGATTCAAATTCAATAATACGGTGTTTTAATGCAGCATCAATCATTTGCTGTTCAGCTTGGTTGACTGATAATCGTGTAGTTAAGTGATAAGGAGCAGATACAAGACTTTGAAATTTTGTAGTCGTCAGCTGAATGTCATTAGGATTACTCATTTTCCCGGATAAATCCATTTGCGTACCGCGTACACTCAGTTTGCCCTGTTTAACTTTCTTTAAATCATCTGTAATGACATGAGCAATCGTATTACTCCAGCCATTAGGCGCAGTAACAGCACGAACTTGAATCTTATCTACAATATTTTCTTGCCCATACGTAAGGTACATTTTAGTTAAAATTACCTGTTTACTTGCTTCATTGGGTACAGCTCCCTCAATGACAACCGTTTCCGCATGCGCCACTACAGATAAACTTAAAATTAAAAAAAAGCGCTGAGAAATATTTTTAATATATTTTTTTTTCATAATATTCTATTCACTAAAAAAGGTTTGTCTAAACAGGTCCATGCCTTGGCTAAGACTTAAATAAATGGGCTTATAAAGCCTGTTCTAGAGCAGCAATCCTGCATTTTGTTCATTATGGTGTAGCTCCAGCACTCTTCATACTTGCCAAGGTAGCAGTTGTATTTGTTTTAACCACAGTTACAGGTACTGGAGCTGTCTGTGCTGAAACAACACGAACCGATTTATCATTTACGATCTGATCAACCAGTTGCATGCCGGCATAACCTCGACTTGAGCCAATCTGTCCTGAATTACCACTAATCAAACGGAAATTTACTTTCACAGCTAAACTAGGGTTTTGCTGGTCTTTCCAGATCATCTCAAAACTATTGCCACGTTGAGTCCGCTGTGCATGATCAATGAGGCGATTAATACCATACTCACCAGGTTCATCAAAAATGGTATAAGTTTGTCCTTGTAAATCCACCACTGTAATACGTGCGCCAGGCATAGATCCTTGATTTGGCCAGACAAAATTCACCCATTGTTGAATGCCATTTTCGTAAACCATTCTTTGACCATCAATATCAATGGTATAAGAAAGCAGTTGTGGATTTTCTAATGGATAAAACTGGAAATTTGATTGATTGACTGCAGCTGTTACCGTTGTTTGATTCAATTCACCCGTGGCCATGCCATTATTAGGAGCAACATAACTTTGGAAATTCATCACAAATTGTGGATTTAGACTAATCCCCAAATCTTTCCAGGTTTTAGACGTTAATAGATAACCACGACGAATGATCAGTGGATCGAGATTCTCTTTGACAAAACGTGCAATACTGCCGTTTTCACCTAAAATCTGACTGATTTCCTGACGAGTTGCTTGTAAGCTCGCAGAAGGATTAAATGGATATTTTTGACTTAAGTTAGCGGTAAACGGTTGATTGGCTTGTATCATCCATAATTTATTCATTTCATGTTGAGCAGGAATCAATAAACAATCAAAAGATTGAGTTAATGGGCTCATCAATAATTTTTGTAAAACCTGCTGATCCGGCTCATTCA
Source organism: Acinetobacter sp. SA01 (assembly GCF_011319235.1). Classification (NCBI taxonomy): domain Bacteria; kingdom Pseudomonadati; phylum Pseudomonadota; class Gammaproteobacteria; order Moraxellales; family Moraxellaceae; genus Acinetobacter; species Acinetobacter sp. SA01. The sequence continues at coordinate 63,032 of NZ_WXXM01000008.1, read as the reverse complement.
AGCCAACAGTCATTTTTTCATCAATCATTTTTTGACTCTGATTAAAAACAGAGTTCTGATTATTAATTGTTTGCTTGACTAAAATGATGGCTGCGGGACCAATCTCCCCTGCACTTTTAAGATCATTGAACTTGCTCCTCACCTGCGCCAATGATTGCATGTATTCATCTAATAAAGATTTATTTTGTTGATCATCACGTTTACGAACCAGTTGATAGAACATTCGGAATTCTTTTGCAATGACGCCCTGGACTTGGTTTGATGCCTGTTGTGCAACTTTAGGTTCATCCCGGGTTAAAATTTTCGATTTAAACCAAGCCATGAAACCGGTTTTCGGTGTAGCCAGCTCTGCCTGAACCATTGGATTATCCCAGCTAGTTTCTTTAGTTACTCGCTCAATAATGGTACGTATAGGTGAATTTTCTGGCTCACCCAAGATTTCCATATTTTTTGTTTGCTGGTTAAAATTATGGGCTTTTGCATAGTAAATGCCATTTAAAAATTTGCGCCATTCAGCGATATATTGCTGTTTATATAATGTAGTTAACTGCTTACGAATCTGGTCTGGGCTACCGCTAAAGGTGAGATCATCCGATTGAGTACTATTTAACACCCAATCCTTGCTATCGGTTGGACGGTTCGCAGCATCATCGATGGCTTTTTCTACATATTCATTCCAGGCTTTATAAGTAAACATGCCCGGTAAGGCATAACTTCCCAGTACGGTATTTTGGTTATTTTCCCCAACGAGCTGTTTTATCGTTACAGCAGGATAACGCACTGCACCACGCATTTTAATTTCGTTATATACGCGATCCCGTGCAGGCATTCCGCGAATGACAGCCAGCAAAACCTGACGGGTCTGGTCAACCAGCAAAGAATCAGCTTCAAGCATAGGAAATTTCTGATCATTTGCCAGTGTAATGCTATAGGATAATATTTGCTCGGCTTTCTGGATCATTTCACCGCGTGGCATTTTCCCCTGGTTTGAGTCCAACCAGGGACGCCAGAAACGTGTCAGCTGATCACCTAAATGGCTTGAATCCATATATTGAGGATTACTCAGCATCAAGTAAGCCTTTAAAGCGTTATAAGCATCTTGCGGATTGGTTTCGGAAGGGTCTAGATATTGCTGAGTTTTCACTCCTTGTTTTATTTCTACATTGACATGATTGGCTTTTAAAGTAGCTTCATTACTTTTTATACGCCGTAAATACTGCGCAATATTCTGCTGGGTTGGCTGCAAAAGCAGTTGTTTAATTCCCGCTAAATATTCGCCTTGTAATTTTTCTCGCAATGTATTGCCTTGATACAGTCCAAAACCAAACTGAATAGGTTGATTTTCTTCAAATTGATCAAGCTGTTGCATACGCTCCTGTAAAATCAGTAAAGCATTCAGCTGTGTAGAGAGTTGTTGGCCTGATTGCTTTTGCAACTGTAAGACCTTGTCTAAATCGGCCTGAACATCGGCGATCAGCTGTTGATTATTTCGATATGACCAGATCCACAAGCTTAATATTATAGAAATCCCCAGCAAGGCCGCAATAAAAGCAAAGTAGCGTTGTTTCTTGCGTTTAGGATTAATATGCTGTTTAACCAGATGCTGGTCTTTCAGAATCACATCTGAAAATAGACCTTTCAAAAAGTAACCATGATGCTGTGAAACTGAATGACCCGGTACAGGATTTTCACTATTTAAGCTTGGTGATAATTGAAAATTCTGGACCATTTGCTGGGTCATTGGACTTTCAATAACACCCTGTTGTAAGGCACTGGTAAAATAAAAGCCACGAAATACAGGTTTAAACTGGTAGGGATTATCTTCAAACAAAGTCCCTATAAAAGTTTTAAGTACCGGTTTTAAGCTTTTAAACTCTAAAGGAAATGTCATTACACTGGGAGAAATATTCTGGCTATGACGTCGGCTAAGATGTGTGGTACTTAACCCTTTTAAACCTTCATATAAAACAGCATAATGCTGTTCAAAAAGTGCCATTACATTCTGCATGGAATCTGGCTCATATTTTAAGGTCGCACCCCATACCTGATCAAATTCATCAACATCATAACATTCAAAAAATTCGCTAAATCCTGCAATCAAATCCATTTTGGAAAACACAACATAAATGGGGGCAAATATTTCTAAACGTTCCGTAATCTCTTGAACGCGTGCTCTTAAATTTTTAGCCAGTTTTATGGATTGTTCAGGACTTTGGCTGATCAGTTCTGCAATGCTGACTACCACAATTAAACCATTAACAGGTGCCTGACTACGGCTTTTCTTTAATAAATTTAAAAAGCCTAACCATTCAGCTTGATCTTCGGCATAAACTGAATAACGCCCGGCAGTATCCAGCAATACCCCTTTGGTAGAGAAAAACCAGTCACAGTTTCTTGTCCCGCTCAGGCCAGAAGAAACACTTTTTTGATGGGAATTTTCAAACGGAAATTTGAGACCCGAATGAAAAATAGCTGAACTTTTACCTGCAGCAGGATTCCCAATCACCATATACCAAGGTAATCCATATAAAGCTGCGTTGCCTTTTTGATTCCCCAACTTTGATTTGCGAATCATCTGGATCGATTCTTTCATTTGCTGGCTAATCAACTGTAAGTCTTGCATATTTTTCTGCTTGTCATATTCTACTTGTGTATTATTTTCAATTGCTTCTGCAAGCACAGCACCCTGTTGAATATGGCGTTTTTTTTGCACCAGTCTATAAATGCCATAGCCGATAATGATTAAAATATAAGCTGCAAACAATGCCCAAAAAATATTTCGCGGAATAGTATGATAAGAAGACAACAATGCCACTAATACAGATAGTGCAATAATGGCTTTGGGATGGGTCACATACTGCCAGAGATAAGCTAAAACGGTATAAAACATGTGATTCTCGTTATTTTATTTATCTTTAAATGATTTGTTATTTGAATTAATTTAATTCTACATCGATTTAAAAAAAGCATGGGTTAAGGCTTGGTCAGTGCTGTATATCATGCTAGTCATATCCTTTGACAAATGCGTACCCAACATAAAACCAAAAATTTTTGCGAGTTGTTGTGTATGACCAAAAATCGGGTGTGTATATATAAAATGGTAAGGTTCAATTAAAGTGGGTAAAAATATCTGATTATTTTTCTTAATTTTTTTTATATCTGTTGCATCATCTAAAATCAGTACAAAAGGTTGTTCTTGCTGGGTCTGATCAGCGTGATCAGGCATCACCTGATTAAGGCAAGTCAATAAATTACCTACATTATTGGCAACCTTAAGCGTCTTGATTGCATCTAGATTATTGATCTTCACATCTTCAGCGGCCACACACCAACTGGATGCAAATTCTGCTGGCAAATAATCATCCATCCCCCACATTTTTTCATCCAAAAATGTCTGGTCAATTTCAGAGTCCACATTCATTATTAATGAAAATTCCTGACTTTGTTTTGATATTTGATCCAATAAATTCAGCCAGTCTGCATAAGCACTTTGCTGGGCAATATAATGATGTTTCAGATGTATTTGCTGTGAGATCGTTCCCAAGGATTGCATAAAATTAGACAGCATTTCCCGGCTTGAATATTCATCCCAGACATGTAACAAGTTGTCTGATAATAAGATATGAATATTGAGTCGATTTAGACGTGGTACCGGCTTTATTGAGATGCACTGTTCGTCTGCATCACGGCTTGAAGTATCGGTCTTTCTCCATCCAGGATGCATCCGGTATTGATATGCCAATTCGCTATCATAAAATAATGCAGACTGCTTTAAATGCTCAGCCACTTGCATTAAGATTTCAGTATGTTGTTCTAATTGTTGTTGAATTAAAGCTTTTATACGTGCCAAGCACCCCACTTTATCTTCTTCATTTTGCTCATTCTCTTCCAGCTCTAAAATATGATCGAGCATTTGAATCCTGTAGGATAAAACAGCTAAGCCATAACTATTTTCCAAATGAGGATCTAATTCCGGCGATTTAAACTTTTTTAGACCATCAATTATTGTTGTATTTTCACCCCATGCATGGCACACAGAAGATGAAAAAATATTTAAATTGAAGCATTGGATCTCTTCAACTTTTAGCTCATGCTCAGTCTGTGCTTTATTTGATTGCTGTTCTAATAAGGCGTGATGCTGCTGTCGACATCTTATATATGATTGATAGGCCTGATAAATAAAATATGGTGCAAGCAGAATGATAGATAAAACTACAGGCCATATAAGAAAATATGATACTAAATCTAAACTTGAAGGTTCATATTGAATATCACGCCAATAATAAATAATGATCACACCCAACAATAGAAAAATACTACTGAACGTTCCCAGCACCAGCTTATTCATAGAAGCTCCCCAAATAATGCATAACATGTCTCCAAATTAGCTTCTCTATTTTGAGTCATTAAAAAAGCGTTTTGTGCCAAGCCCTGCTCGGATTTTGTATTCAGGCAAAGTGGCTGTATTTCTTCTTTTTTTAATATTAAGCGCACATCTACCAGTGTTGTGGGACTACACCAAGTTGAAATTATTTTCTTTAATTTTTCACTCATTTGTTGCTTGGGTAAAAAACTCAGATAATCCGTTCTAGATAATGGGCCAATCTGAATCTCTACTTTTCCATCAATTTGTCGAATGCTCTCACCACAGAATGTATTTCTACCGAGTAAATTGGCATTCCCCCCTAAAGTTGTTCGTTGTACATCTTCTAATTTGAATTTTTCTTCTACCCACTGTTTTATTTTAAATTCAGTTTTGAAAATACAGTTCAGCATGGTTTTTAAAGCATATGCAGTATTATTTTGCCCCTGCATTAAACCTGAAAATTCAGCAAAATAATCATCTAACTCAGTCTGATCCTGTTGTAGTCTGACATACCCATTCAAGGCATGAAGGATATCCAGATAATCATTTTCCTTTTCAATTTCATAACGTATGGGTAAATAATAAGCCAAACTCGCATCGACATATTGTGTTGTTAATTTATGATTAAATAGACTCAGAAAACCAAGGATTTCTTGTCGTTGCTGATGACGACTTTGCTTAACTTTATGGGTATAACTATAGGGCAAAGCACCTTGTATACCGGTGATTCCCATCATGAGATTAGTGATCTGTATATCCTTGTTTTCAAAAGTTAAGGATTCTATCTCAGTCACTGGAAAATTAAGATTTAAAGAACTGTGAAATTTAAAATCATTCGCCCAATACTGTGTTGTAGATGAATGTGGCCTATGGCGCAGCAAACGTATCGCCTGAATAAACTCATAAGCTGTAGGGGTGGTAAAGAGATCATCTATTACAGAAGTTTCTTGCCACCAACGTTCTGCACGCATTGGTATAACTCCTGTTGAGTATTTGAATCACTGACCACAAGATCAACATAACTATTCATTTGAACTTTTAAATTAAAAATATGACTTAAAAGTTGGCTGAAAATATACAGACTATGGCCTTTAAAAATTTGTGAATCTATGGCTAAACTCACTTTAATACCCCGGACAAATAAGGGAAAAGGTTGTGCTTCAACCAGTTTTTGTGTCAAAGAGAAATCAATCTTTTTGATGGCGTCAATAACAAGCTGGTTTTCTTTTAATTTAGGCAAGTTATAAAGCACTAAAAGCTCTTTAATATGGCTAACGGCATCTCCTTTCATCAGAGATAAGGTATTTAAGGATAAATGAGAAATAACGCGCCATTGTTCATTTTTATTTTGCTCAAAGTAATATGGCTTGGACGGTCGCTTTAACATCATCGCACGCCGTGCAAGGTGGCTCTCATTTAAATTCAGAACATTATTGGCCTGACTTAAAGCTTCATGCGGCAAATCCTGATTACAACAGAGCAATTGTGTACTGATAAAATCAGACTTGGTACTTTGGGGTGATAAATGTTTAGAAACAATGGAATAATGGGTTTCAACCCCATTATTCTGCAATTGTGTATGATTCAGACTATAAAAATATTGCTCATTATGCTGATGATAATGACTCATGGCAAAAAATGGTAGAATGGGAACCCTAATCTGATCCTGATTACTTTTTTCCCGAATCATGTTCATCTCAACTATTGAATAAATCTGATAAAATTCGGGATGATGTGCATCAGTGAGCAATGGGTATTCTAATTGTTTATGATTGATTTTCTGTGGTTCAGCCTGCTTATAAAATAGGTTCACTACAGGCGTTGAAAATAGCTTAAAGTTTGCAACATTCAGCTCAGTATAGTTTCGGATACAGGCCTGATCATTTAAATTAATTTTTAAATGAATCAATATTTCAAATGCTGTCTCTTCTTCTGTTAAATGTTTCAAGAAATTTAAATTAAGATTGAGATAATTAAATTTTTCAGGAAAACAAAAGTATTCCATCAGTAAACGATAAGCATGATGGGTATGTTGATCAATCGGTAATAAACTTTCAGATTCAGCAAAGCCCATGACTGCAAATGGATGAGCAATTTCAATAACGCGATTGCCAATTCTTAATGAAAATCCTGTGCTGGCATGGAATATGCTATCCAGGACCTGCAAGGGAAAATTTGCAATCGCATCTAAGTAAATCGGTAAATTTTCATTAATTAAAAGTTGTCTGCTTCCTTGATAAATTTCAAAGCCTAAATTAAGCGTCGCATTCTGATTTAAATACATATGTGTACGAGGATGGGTTTTAAAATTCAGACTTTTTAAAGCGATCGGTAATAATCGTACAGGCTGGGTCGTGCTAAATTCACACTGTACGCCTTTAAAATTACGTGACTTTAAGGAAGTTGCTTTAGGAATTTCATGTACCTCCGTCAACTGTTTTATCTTATTTATATCTTCAAAACTGACCACTGAACATGCTGGAAATGGCTTAAGATATTGAGGAAACATGACTTCAAATAATGAACGGGTAAAAACCTCATAACTGTCTGCTAGTTTTTTATCAATACGTGCAGCTATGAGTGAAAAAGCCTGAACCAGACGTTCAATATGCGGATCGTCAATTTGTTCTTGATTGAGCGATAGACGTTGAGCAATTTTCGGATATTTCTGTGCAAATTCACGCGATTGTTGTCCAAATTCTTGTAATTGCTTTTCATAATAAGGTAAGAGTTCTTCAATCACGGCAAACCTACTTAAGATCTTGCTGAAATAACATATTGTTGTGTTGTGGGCTTCAATAAAACATCCAGAATGACCGGCTCAAATAAAGGCTGAATGTTTAAATAAGCTTGAATACTTAAAGATAATCCTCCCATGTTATGACCATCAAATAACATGGTGACCTTAACCTGTTTTAATCTCGGTTCATGCGCAGCAATCGATTGCTCGATAGATTGACAAATTTTATCCCGGTCTATGGGATTGGCTGTTGATAGCCCCACAAAGTCAATAATCCCAAATTGCAGAACGGACTGTTTTGCTAAAGGAAAGTCATCAATTACGCCATCCAATAGTGACATGCGGCTATTCAGTAAATCCTCTAGATCCAAGGCTACAGATTCTCGTAATTTTTGAAGCGAAATCCCATGGTCATTCTTTTCAGTTTCAGCTAATAGTCGGTCGAATAAAGTGGTTTTAAAGCCGTAGGGATATAATTGGTCTAAATTCATGTTCTTATTATTTAATTATAAATTAAAAATCATTTATAGCGACCAACGGTAGTTGGCCACTATTTGGGTTAGTACATTATGCAGCGTAAGAAGCTGTATTATTAGAAAGAGACCATTTCTTGGTCACCGCACCTTTTTGTGTACCGTTAATATCCTGCTGATTATAAGTCCACTCTACTGCAGCATATTTCAAACCAAAAGATTCAGTCGGAACCCCTTCTTCATTGACGTTTGGGGTAACGCTTGAAACAAGCACGTCCTTTAATTTAATTTGAAGATATTTAATCCGTTTATCACCATTGGCACGATAAAAATCGATTTGAACTTCGTCAAAGGTATATCCAGCTGAACATGCTTCCCAAAGTTTTGGACTGGTTGCATCTAAATCTTTCATAAATAGCATATCTGAATGTTCAACCCTTTCGGCAGTATGGCCCCCTACACTTGAAGATGTCGCTGATTTGGGTTGACGAATATTGTGTGCCCAAGAATTTACTTCTAGCCAATCTTTGTGCTCGGAGTCACGAGATTCACCATCAACTTTATATTTACCTCGAAATTGTACGTATATATCTTTCATTTTTTTAATTTTCCTGTTTTATTTTTAAATTATTATAAAATTGCGCTCTGATTAGTTAGAGGACTGAGATAACTCAGTAACAAGTCGCAAAGAAACTGACAACTCATCCAATTGAAAATGTGGTCGTAAAAAGACCACAGACTTGTAGTGTCCAGGTTGAGCTGGGTTCTCTACAACTTTTACTGAAGCTTCGCGAAGCGGATACTGTGCTTTTGCCTCTTGCGATGCACCATCATCCAACAAAACGTATTGCGATAGCCATTCATTTAAAAATGCTTCAACATTACCAGCAGATGCAAAACTACCCACTTTGTCGCGCATCATAGCCTTTAGATAATGCGCAATACGTGAAACGGCCATAATGTATTGAATCTGACTCGATAAAGCAGAATTGGCATTTGCACTATCACTCTCATATTTTTTCGGTTTTTGAGTCGATTGCGCACCAAAAAAAACAGCATAGTCGGTATTTTTGCAATGTACCAAAGGGATAAATCCTAAATCACTGAGTTCTTTTTCACGACGGTCAGTAATAGCAATCTCAGTGGGACATTTGAATACTACTTCACCATCATTAGTCTTGAACGTATGCACTGGCAAACCTTCAACCAGACCACCACCTTCCACGCCACGAATGGCTGCGCACCAACCATGCATATCAAAAGCATTGGTTAAGCGTGTCGCAAATGCATAAGCTGCATTCATCCATAAATATTCAGCATGGTTTTGACCAGTCACTTCTTCTATAAAGTTAAAGCCTTGTGTCACAGTTCCATCTTTGGGATGATATGGCAGACGCCCTAATACGCGAGGCATAGTCAATGCCACATAACGGGCATCATCACTTTCGCGGAATGAACGCCACTGAACATATTCAGCAGTTTCAAAAATTTTAGAAACATCACGTGGGCGATCAATATCGGTAAATGACACTAGGCCTAATATATTGGCACTTGCTGCTGAGATAAAGGGTGCATGTGCTGCTGCAGCGACATGGGAAATCTGCTCCAGCAAATACATATCAGATGGAGTACGATCAAATTCAAAATCACCCACTAATGTGGCATAAGGTGCACCGCCAAACGAACCATATTCTTCTTCATAGATTTTTTTAAACAGCATACTCTGATCAAAATCAGTTGCTCCCTGAAAGTCTTTAATCAGTTCTTTTTTGCTGGTGTTGAGCATACGAATTTTAATTAAAGAATGCGATGGTGTTTCCTGACAGAAATAGTATAAGCCACGCCAGGTTGATTCAATTTTCTGAAATTGTTCATGATGCATAATTTTGCTTAACTGGCTGGAAATTAAGGCATCAATTTCTGCAATTCGCTTATCAATAGACAAAGTCATATTTTCGGAAACCGTTATGGTTCCAGCCATCACTTCTTTAGCCAATTCAGCTATCAGGCTTTTGGCCCGATGATGTTCTTCCTCATTACGTGCGATGCGACTTTGCTCAACAATCGAATCCAGCAAAGTAAATTCTTGAATATCTGTAGCTGTTGCAGTGGCAGTATGAAAATTATTCATGTTCTGCCTCCACGCTTAACTTGCGAACTTGATCTGTATTTTGCAGAATTTCATCCAACAAATCTTCAAGACGTTCATTATTTGAAATTTTGTTACGCAAATCAGTTAGGCGTTCTCGTGCCTCCACCAATTGACGTAATGGATCGACTTGTTGTACGACATTCTCTGGACGGAAATCTGCCATTGAATTAAAAGTTAAATCCACGGATATGTGGCCTCCTTCTTCGGTTAAGGTGTTCTCAACCTGAAAAGCTGCACGAGGTGCCAGTGATTGTATGACCTCATCAATATTATCCAAATCAACATTGATAAATTTTTTATCCTTTAATTTAGTTTTTTCTAATTCCGAGGCAGACGAAAAGTCACCTAAAACCCCAATCACAAAAGGCAGCTCTTTTATTTCCTTACCATTTCCGACTTCTACATCATAAGTGAGCTGTACACGTGGTGGACGGATACGTTGTAATTTCTTTTGTACACTTTCACGTTTAGCCATGAAGACTGTCCTATTTTAGTTCTTATTAAATGAAGCAAATGGGCTTGAACCCGAAGTTATAGAATTGTTACTTTGCGGTTTTTTTGCCGCTGTCGTATCTCGTGCAGATGTTTTAATTGCTCTGCTCTGTAAATTGACACTTTGGGGATGGCTTACAGAGTTGGCTTTTTCAACGGTACGATTTGATAAAGTACTGCTTTTCAGCCGTTGTTTTAGTCTGACCGTGCTTGCAGTAACGACTTTAGCATTAGAGGTATCAGGTTCAGGTAAGGAAATTTGAATATGATCAGACAATTTTTTTGCTGCAGGATAAGTATTTTCTGCATTCAGATAACGCATTTCATTATTACGCATATACTGTAAATTATTCTCGCTAATCCCTATCCCTGCAAGAAAAGCAACATCGGTCAGCTCTCTGCACTGAACATTCTGTTTACGCAACTCCTCGACCCATTGCAATGCTTTCAGATTTTTCCCGATGGCCTGAAATCTTTGAGCAGCTTGAATAGATAAATCATTTTTCAATTCAATATTTTTCTTATTTTTTCTATCACATATCTGACGATAGATATTTAATAATTCAGAATCGATTTCATCACGAACTAAAGGATAATTCTTAACGCATCCTCTTTTGAGTTCAATAGATTTTTCACTCGCGGAGGTTAAAGGAGTGATAGATAGTCCTATTACTAAGGATAAAAAAAATTTATATTTATTCAAAAGATGCCTCTAATTTTATAGCTTTAAATTTAATTATTAGTATAGGTTTAAGAACATTAAATGATTTTTATAATCTTTAATTTATTATTATGATTCTTAATCAATGCGCAGATTTAACAAAAAACAACTAGCTTAAGTCAACAGTTAATTAAGTAAAAACCACACTTTTTATTGTTTTTTTATGTAAAAGATACAAAAAATCATCATATATTTTTTTGATTTTTAGAAAAAATGTGTATTATGTGCAGATTATTTTTAGAAAAAATAAATGTAATTCATTGTTTTAAATAAATAAATTTAAAAAACAATCAAACTAGAAATAAAACCAGAATCATTCAGTAAATAAACAGAATAAAAACTGATGTTCTTTTAATGATATTGAGTATGTTATGAATAATTTAAAAATTCTGATTACAAAATTATCTTCTTGTGCTCGTCTGGCACTAGAGAAATCAGCCAACACCTGTATAGCCCAACGCAATTACGAAATAGAAATTGAACACATATTTTTAGAAATTCTATACAATCAAGAAAATAATGATATCCAATTGCTATTAGAAAATTACAAAATATCACGTCTTGAGTTAATGGATGATTTAAAGAAAAGTATTGCACAATTGCCTAAAGGCAATACACGGACTCCAATTTTTGCAAAATCCATCATACGTCTATTAGAACAAGCCTGGTTATTAGCCTCAGCAGAACAAAAAACTTTGATTCGAACCAGTCATCTTCTGGTCGCATTATTAACTGCACCAGATCTTTATCAAATAGCGATCCGAGCTTCTAGCCTATTTGAATTGTTACCAATAGACCATATGAAACATAACTTTTTAAATGAATGTACACAAAGTATCGAGCAACAATACGAACAGAATGCAGCCCATCCAGATAGGATACTAACCCCACAATTATCCAAACAGATATTGCAAACACCTGCTTTAGATCGGTACACCATTGATTTAACCGAAAAAGCTCAAAAGGGAGAAATTGATCCAGTGATTGGTCGGGAACTCGAAATTCGCCTGATGCTGGATATTTTAATGCGCCGTCGTCAAAATAATCCTATTTTGACGGGTGATCCAGGGGTCGGTAAAACAGCTGTAGTGGAAGGCCTGGCTGTTAAAATTGCTAACAATCAAGTTCCCGAAGCTTTAAAAAATGTTCATTTACATATGCTTGATATAGGGCTTTTACAGGCAGGTGCCAGTGTCAAAGGTGAATTTGAAAATCGTCTAAAACAGGTCATTCAGGAAGTTCAAAGTTCTAGTCACCCCATTATCTTATTTATTGATGAAGCTCATAGCTTAATTGGTGCAGGTGGTCAGGCGGGACAAAACGATGCGGCCAATCTGCTTAAACCAGCGCTTGCACGTGGTGAATTACGCACCATTGCAGCGACAACTTGGGCCGAGTATAAACAGTTTTTCGAAAAAGATGCGGCTCTGAGTCGCCGCTTTCAAGTGGTAAAAGTAGAAGAACCAACAGAAGCAGTGGCTATTGATATGCTGCGCGCCATGATTCCTGTCATGACTCATCATTTTAGTGTAAACATTGAAGATGAAGCGATTGTTGCAGCAGTCCATAGCTCTCATCGATATATCAGTGGGCGTCAGCTTCCAGATAAAGCCATCAGTGTACTGGATACGGCAGCAGCCCGAGTAGCTTTAACGCAAAATGCACAACCGGTGAAATTGGATCAATTACAGGCACAATGGCATAACCTGAATCTGGAACAGGATATTCTAGAAAAAGAACAACAAAATATGCCTATTCACCATGAACGCATCATGGCGCTAAAAGCTAAAATTGCTGAGTTAGCCAAGAAAATCAGTGATACACAAGCTCAGTGGCAAAAAGAGCTACAATTGGTCAACAGGATTAAAGAACTGGAACAACATGCTATAGGTCAGTCAAATCCAGATATTGCTCAATGTCGTGAAGCTCTTGCTCAGCTTCAGGGCACCACTCCGCTGGTTTTTGAACGCGTAAATGCGCAGATGATTCATGAAATTATTTCTGACTGGACCGGGATTCCTGTAGGAAAAATGGCCAATGATGAAATTAAACAGATTTTGAATTTAAAAGATAAGCTGTCAATACGAGTTATTGGACAGGAGAATGCCTTAAATCAGCTAGTTCAGGGCATAAAAACCTCTAAAGCAAAACTAGAAGATCCACATAAACCCCAAGGCATATTTTTATTGGTGGGTCCAAGTGGTGTAGGTAAAACAGAAACAGCTTTAGCACTTGCTCATGAGTTATATGGTGGCGAATCTCATCTGATTAGCATCAACATGTCTGAATACCAGGAAGCACATACGGTTTCTACACTAAAAGGAGCTCCTCCCGGCTATGTTGGATATGGTCAAGGGGGTATTTTAACTGAAGCGGTACGCCGTAATCCCTATAGTGTGGTCTTGTTGGATGAAATTGAAAAGGCCCATAGCGATGTCCAGGAATTATTTTACCAGGTCTTTGACAAGGGCATGATTGAAGATAGCGAAGGGCGTTTAATTGATTTTAAAAATACCATCATCCTGCTGACCTCCAATGTCGGTTCCAGTGTCATTATGCAAGCCTGCTTGAACTCAGTAGTTGAGGAATGGCCAACAGCAGAACAATTAATAGAACACTTAAAGCCAAGTTTATATCAACAGTTTAAACCGGCATTTTTAGGTCGTATGCGTGTTGTGCCTTATTTCCCTTTACATGATGAATTACTGCTCAGCATTATCAAACATAAACTGGGCAAAATTACTGCACGTTTAGAACAACAATACATCACCAAACTTAGCTATAGTGAAAACTTGATTGAATTACTGCTCAGCCGTTGTACTGAAGTTGATAGTGGTGCACGTAATGTTGATAACATCCTCAATTCATTCGTATTACCTGCTTTAGCCACACAAATTTTACTCGGATTGGCGGAACAAAAAATGCCACAACATATCTTTATCGATGTTCAAGACAATGAAATATTGTATCAAGTTAATCCGGTAGTTAAATCCATAAAAAAACCGAGAAAAAAGCTCCGTATCACTGAAGCATAATTAAAAAAACAGAAGGCAGAACATGAGTTTAGAACTGGAAAGATTATTAAAAGCAATTTCAGATGAAGCCCCTTGCGGGATGGATTGTTCTTTTTCCAATGAGTTCCATGCCATTAAAAAAGCACGAACTCAGGATAATTTACTTTTAGAACAAGGTGATTGGATTACAGAACCGAAACTGGCCGATTGGAGTTTTGTAAAGGATAAATCCATTGAACTTTTGACTGAAAAAACCAAAGATATTCGTTTATATACCTGGTTAGTTGAAGCCTGGTCCAATCTGTACGGTTTTGATGGAGTAGCCAAAGGTTTAGAATTAACCCAACGTAGCTTAAGCGATTTCTGGATACTCCTATATCCAAAAATTGAAGAGGATGATTTGGATCAACGTATGGGATTGTTGCAAGGACTGATTAATCAACTGCCAATGTTGATTAAGAATATTCCCTTGGTAAATATTTCGCCTTTTTATTCTTTAATTGACTATGATGGATTATTACATCAACAAAATCTACACCGCAAACATAGTGAAGAAAATAGTACCAGTCATGTCAATATAGCTCTAGAGCAATTTGAACAGGCATTATTGAATACGTCAAAATCTTTCCAATATCAAAATTATCAGGCTTTTTTGGAAATTTTGAATCAGTGGAATATTTTAAAAAATGTAATAGATGGCCTCATGGGTGTAGATGCTCCATGTTTTGCAGCTATCGATTCTCAGCTGGAATCGATTCATGGCAGCCTGAAAAAAATCTACAAAACTGATGCATTTGGTTCAGTATGCATGACAGATCCATACAGCCCTATCACTGACCTGACCGATTCAGCTAAAACCGTAAACCAAGCTGTTGACCCATCGACAGCGATAACCAGTGCACAAAAATTTCAGCTACACGCACAAAATCATTTAGCAAATCGTGAACAAGCCATGCAGCTTTTACAAGATATTGCTGATTACTTCCAGGTCAATGAACCGCATAGCCCTGTCAGCTACTTACTACAAAAAACAATTAAATGGAGCAAGATGCCTCTACATGAATGGCTAAACCATGTGATTAAAAATGAGAACCCTTTAGAAACAGTACATGAACTTTTGGGTGTACAAAAACAATCCTTATAACACGACTCATAATACGAATAACAACGGGTAAATTTAATGTTTAAAGCAGAAAAAATTCTTTGGGGCGAAGGCTTATTTTTACGTCCACAACATTTTCAATTGCAAGATGCCTATCATGAACAGCGTTTAAATCACACCATCCGATCAACCATTCCTTTTGCTTACGGAATTCAATCCATTAAATTTGATGAGGTGCAATTAAGTACGCATGTTCTGGCTTTAGAAAAAATAGAAATGCTTTGGCAAGATGGCGAAATTTATCAGGCACCGGCACATGACTTATTACCAGAGCCCATTCAACTGGATAACTTAACTTTACGCGGAGAAATAACGATCTATTTGGCCTTACCTATAATTCAGTCCAATAAGCGCAATGTCTCGTTTGCAGAAAGTAGCCAGCCTAGCCGTTATCACTCACACTTAACTGAAACACATGATTTATTTACCGATGCTACAGCCGCAGATATTACCTTGTTAAGACGCCGTGCAGAATTTAAATTACTTGAGTCTGGCATTGAACCCAATCATAACCTGGATGGATTTCTATATTTAGCCGTGGCAAAAGTTAAACGGCAAAGTTCGGGAAATTTTGAATTTAATTGCAAGTTTATTCCACCGATCTTGCATATTGATGCATCTGCCAGCCTGATGTCAGGTTTAAAACGTAGTCTGAATATCATTAAAGCGAAAATTAAGGCCATTCAAAGCAACAATCGTGAAAATGAGCAAAAACTCATAGAGTTCCGTTCCGGTGATATTGTTTCTTTCTGGTTAGTGAATGCCTTAAACACCGCATATGCCTCCTTGAATCATCTTTTACAATATCCGCATATTCATCCTGAACGATTATTTTTTGAATTACTGCGTTTAACCGGATCACTGCTGACTTTTTCTACCATCTATGAAGTGGATCAATTACCTCATTATAAACATCATCATTTACAAGAAAGCTTTTCACAGCTCGATGCCATTCTGCGCGATTTACTCGATACCATCATTTCAAATCGCTATATCAGCATTCCCTTAAAAGAAGTACGTCCTTCGTATTGGGTTGGAAGTCTGGAATCCGACAAAATTACCCGTGACACGAAACTTTATATTGCAGTTTCGAGTGGTTTGATGCAAAGCCATGAGCTGGTTCAGTTAGTCCCACTGCGTTTTAAAGTGGGTAATTCCGTAGATGTAGAACAACGTGTTGTAGCTGCCCTTCCCGTCATTCCTTTACATCATCTCATGCAAGTCCCTACAGCAATTCCAGTACGTTCTGGTGTCAGTTATTTTGAAGTTGAACCCAATAATGAATTATATCAACGTATGTTGGATGCTGAATCAATGTGTATTTATATCCCAGCCGGCTTTCAGGATATTTCAGTTGATGTTATTGCAGTGACTAATGGCTAAGGAAGCAGTATATGAATAATCAAATGCCTTTACTTTTTGAAAATGGTCAAATTGATTTGGGGTTAAACCAAACTGCAACTTCTAACGTCACAAGTGCAACAAATCTAGTTGATTTATTGCATGATGGTTTCTATGTGGTTTTTTTATTGAAGAATCAATTTATTCCAGTAAATCCAGATGAATTTAAGGAGAAAATTTTAGCCCTGTTAGATCGTTTTGAGAACCAGGCGCGAAAACTGCAATTTTCAGCAGCTGATATTCACGATGCAAAATATGCGTATTGTGCTTTGCTTGATGAAACCATTGTGACTCAACCAAATGCACAATTTTTTGATTTACAGAATCACTGGATGATTCGTCCTTTACAGTTAAGCCTTTTTGGCTCACAGCTTGCAGGCTATCGCTTTTTTGAAATTCTGGAGTCATTGCGGAGTCAAGGCAAAGAGCGATTAGTAACCCTAGAAGTCTTTCATTACTGCATGCTACTTGGCTTTCACGGTAAATTTAGAATTGAGTCCACACAAAGTTTGAATCATATGATGGCAAGAGTTGGAGATGAAATTGATTTTTTAAAAGGTAAAAAATCATCTTTTTCACCCTTTGCCGCGTTACCTGATCAAATTAAACATATCATTCATCGTGAATTACCATTTAGAGGAGTTTTAACCTTTTTAGCAGTTTTTGCTTTATTATCATTTTTATCTTTAAATTTGATGCTTTCAAATCAGAATAATAAGTCATTATCTATTTATAAGAACATTATCAGTCAGCCTGCTGAACAAGCCTATATTACGATTTATTTGCCATAAAAAAATTAAAAAAGAAAATAGAACATGACCACTTCAAAACCGACCTTTTTAAACATTTTAGATCAGCAGAAAATTCAGGAGCGTTCTGTATTTAGCAATATAGATTTGTTTAAGCAGGAGGTCTTAGCACATAAGCAAAATAAGCAGCAAATTTTGACAGGCTTAGAAATGCATGGCAGCCCACCTGACTTTAAAATAAATCAGCCTGTGCAAGAGGACAACCATCGAGTTAAGTTCCCTCAAACTCAAGATGTTGACTCTTTGTCATATACCGTACTTGTTAATCAGCAGCTAAGTGCTAAAGAAAGTCTGGTAAAAGACCGTGAATCGGATGAATTGGCTCAAGTTTCTATAAATATTTCTGAGATTAAAACACTTGCAATATCTTCAGAAAGTGCCGTATTTCCATGATTATTGCGATTTTTACGGGTTTTATTGTGCTGGCTGGCAGTCTGGCCTGGTTATTTTTTTATGATTTACGCTTTAAAGTACAAGACTTCTTTGGGGTTCTTATTCTGCAAAGTAAGAAACAATTATATTCTGCCAAGCAATTTGCTCAGCAGTTCAATGATGCTGCTGCACCTACACAACTCCAGTCGCATTGGCATTTACAACAATGGTGGATACTGGTTGCTGGATTTTCATTATTTGCCAGTATCTTAATTTTTGCTTTTACCCGCCCCGTAAGTCCGACTAAAATTGAAGCAGCTTATTTAAAAGAAGTAGATCCTCAAATTTATACCTTGCTCGATGGGCAAATGCTTTCACCTCCTCCTGAAGTAGAACAATCTTTAATTGAAGAAGCCATTATTTCCGCAAGTCATATTGAGGCTAGCCAGTCCAGTATTCAGACAAAAATATTTAGCACAAATATAGAATCTTCAGCTATCTCACATTTACATGGAGATGTCATATCTGCCGATCGTCGATGGCATAAAATGAATCCACGTTATAAACAGCGTTTATTAATGGTATTTAAAATCATGCAACAACGTTATGGTTATGAAATGGTTTTATTAGAGGGTTACCGTAGTCCAGAGCGCCAGAATGCCCTGGCTGGCAATAGTCATATTACTCGAGCCAAAGCTTTTCAAAGTTATCATCAGTTTGGTTTGGCTGCCGATGTTGCATTTAAGCGTAATGGTAAAGTGGTTATTTCAGAACGTGACCCCTGGGCAATGCGAGGTTACCAGTTATATGGAACCATTTCAGAATCGGTCGGTTTAACCTGGGGTGGCCGTTGGACCTCCATTCAAGATTATGGTCATAGCGAGTATCGAATGTCGGGGCTCAAAAAAACTGCTGCAATGGCTGAACAGTTAACGGCTGAGGGGCAACTATTGGCCGATTCTATCAATGAAGTTTTTGAATAACAGGGAACCTATTTGATATCTAAACTTAGTTTAGATATCGATTCATTTCATCCAGAACTGATTGCGTTTTTTCAGCATGCAGCCAATGTCCAGCATCATCAACAACCTGAATTTTAGCATGCGGAAATTGCTGTTTGATGGCACTGAAATGTTCATCCTTACTGATATAGGCAGATTTACCACCACGAATAAACAGTGCCTCTTTTTGCCAAGGCTGGATCATCTTCCAATCCAGGATTTCTGAGTAATGATTAAATAAAGCATCGACATTAAATAACCATTGGCCTCTATTAAAAGACTTCATTAAAAACTGGATCACCATTTCTTCATTTAAATATTCACGCATAATCTGGGTCGCCTGCTGCCGACTTTCAATCTGTGCATTTTTGACTGCAAACAAAGCTTTAAAAATTTGCTTATGATGGCTTTCCTGGTATGCAAATGGTGCCATATCCAAAACCACCAATTGTTCTAATCTCTGCCCTGCCTGATTTGCCAATTGCATGGCAATTTTTCCCCCCATAGAATGACCAATAGCAGAGAATTTTTGAATATTTAAACTATCTAATGTTTCTAGAATATCTGCTGCCATGACAGCATAATTCATTTCTGTTGCATGTGCTGAATGGCCATGATTACGGATGTCTATTTGAATGACTGAATGAGATTCATAGTATGCACGTGCCAGCATACCTAGATTACTTAAACTGCCAAAGAGGCCATGAATAAATACTAGCGTATTTTTTGCTGTAGCAGTTTCATTAATATGTATTTGGTGATTTAAAATCATGGAGTGCTTTCATTACTTTTTAGATGAAATTATTTTTGAGTAAATTAGCTATTTAATCAATTGTTAATTTCCTAAAATATTTTTTTTGCTTAGGCTATTTATGTAGGTATAGGCAAATTTTTAATGAATTGTTCTGTTTTAAGAGATGTTCAAAAGAGCATAAAACTGGAAGTTCTTAAGATGAAAAAATTAGGCTCAATGTCCTATTTTGAGCCTGTTTTTTTACTTTAGATTTAATTATTTAAAATAATTCAGAGGCAATTTTAAGCAGATAAAATCAGTTTAGGCATAAACAATGTTGCATCACGGCGGTTACGCATTTCAACAAAATCTGTTTTTGTTGTAGTTTCATTCAGGAGAATATTTCTTGTATAGCGTGATCTTCTTTTCTATCTTCGGGTCAATAATTGTGACAACATGATAAAGAAAAACCTGAATTTGATTATTCAACGTATAACACTTTTGAATGGAATTGAGTTAAGTAACTGCACTGCCCTTTTAGGAGAATCACAGAAGGATTGGTATGAAAATAAACTGCAAAAATTTATTCTTGCTTAGGCTATTTTGATAAATATAGTCGCTTTGGACGGCGCATAATAATCCAGCACATTGATAGATAATATCCATTCATGTGTTAAATCTTGTTTGATTTTTTCCGGGTTTTTAATCCCAGAGATCTTGATATAAAGAATTATTCGCTAAATTCTTTAAATACTTTTTCTGCAAACCACCACGGTAACTGTTGAACCTCAGGGTTCATTTTCAATGTTTCAGCCGCTTCAATCTCGGCAATAAAAGCGGCTTTTTCGCCATTAGAAGAATTATCAAACAAATAGGTACGATCACTGGCATCAATCGCCTGCATGAGTAAATCCATACTGCGATAATAACGTTCCACAATCTTTTGCTCCGGAACAGGATGTCCACCTACACTCACCCGGTATTTAACCCGGGCAATATTAATTCTAGGGTCAACCGTAGAAACATAGTATAAATAGGTTTTAAATCCCTGCAGCTGTGCTTGTTGTAGAAATTCAACTTTAGAGATATGAGACATTACCGTTTCAAAAGTAAAACTGATTTTTAAGCGCAAAAATTCCAGGCGAATATAGTCAATAATTCGTGCGCAAAGATAAGAATCTATTTCTGATGCCTGAAACTGGATATTCCAGTCATCAATTATAGTGGGTTCATGTTGCAGTAAAGCCAAAAGCTGACCGGATTGAGGACGCTTTTTCTGTTTAAGGAAAGCAATGAGGGATTGAGCTTTTAAGGCAGGATGATAGATCATTAAATCCAGTCGTTGACTCAAGCGAAGATTCTGTTCCAATTCATCGGCATTTAAATAAGCCCCAATATAATGGGGCAATAAATATTCTTTGACTGTGCTCTTTCCAGATCCATTCGGACCGGCAAACATTCTTATTCTTGGTTGAGGCATTCTATTATACAGCTGCCTCTTGTTTTCTCTTGCGTTTTAAAACTTTAGGAAGATGATTAACACTTATATAGCTTTGGTGCAGGTCTGCAATCACGGTTTCTTGTCCATTGGCTTCGTGTTGTAGTAATTGCTGATCTTTTACATAGACGACCGTTGCTACTGCACATGCTTTGTTAAATGCGTGACGGAAGGCATGTATGGCAAGTTTAGGAATCATGTCATCCTCATATTTGCCTGCTTTCATGATGGTATAAGCTGTCATGGAGCAACTCCCCTTACACAAGGTGTATTTGCTTATTATATTATTATATTAACATAGCCGCAATAATTGTCTATAAATACACCAACATAGAAATGTAACGCTTTGCAGTGAAGTTAATTAAAGCCACAGATTCCGTGGCTCATGCACTATTGGTCTTCTTTCCACACATCTTCATAGTCTTCACGATCAATCATAAAGCGGAAACCCTCAGCCAAAGCCAGGTATGGCAGCACTTCAGGTAAAATATCCTGTAACTCTCGAACTGTCATGGTCTGGAAAAAGTCTTCACCCTCTTCCAGTTCGCCCCCGTAAATAAACCAGCCAATATTTTCATCCGTTTCAGGCTTTTTACGAATCCCGACAATCGGTTCCTTATTTAAAGTTTGTACCGCAATAGCTACGACATCATCACCACTCACCTGGACATAAGCAGAATCGAACTCCTCACACAATAACTTTTGTTCTGCAATCAGCTCTTCTAAGGGTGAAAGTTGTTGGGATTTTTTTGACATTGCGCTTCTCTGGCAGATAAAAACCGAATAGCCCCAGTTTAACTTAGAACGATTTAACATGGCTAAACTTTTTATTTTCAATATTTTTTGCTAATCTTGAAAAGGTTACAAAATCAAAAAAGATGTAAATGAAACCACAAGATACAACAGAATCTACAATAAGCCCTCAATATAGTCACGGCGGAAAACGTAAAAATGCTGGCCGAAAAACCCAGTATCAGGAAAAAACTGTCGTCATGCGCGTACCCGAGTCTAAAGTATCTGAAATTAAGTCCTGGTTAAAACCCAAACCCGCAGATGACCGTAGTCAGAAGATTGAACTGCATTCAATACAGATTCAGACCCAACTCGATATTCCTTATCCGTTGGAATCAGTTGGGGCAGATTTTCCCTCTCCGGCTCAGGATTACACGGAAGACGTTATCGACTTAAATCAATATCTCGTACACAACGCCTCCAGTACCTTTGTATTACGAGTAAATTCGTTGTCAATGAAGAATGCTGGTATAGACATTGATGACCAGATTTTAGTTGACCGTAGCTTGAACGCAGAACATGGCGATATTGTTTTGGCTTTAATTAATAATGAGTTTACCGTTAAACGATTAATGATAGAAAAACAGAAAAATAGAGAAGTGAAAATCTGGTTAAAAGCAGAAAACCCAGAATATCCGGATATTTATTTGCGCAGTGAAGAACAATTGATGATCTGGGGTGTAGTGACCTGTATTTTAAAAAAATTGCGCTAATAAATTTAATGAGTTGATATATAGCCGGCACAGATCAAAATTTTACTTTTAACATACGCAGATAAGATAGATAAAAGCCCCAAGTAAACTTGAGGCTTATAATCAATCCTAAGCAAGTTTTAGGATTATTTTTGCTGTTGAGGGTTTTTTTGCTGCTGTTGGCGTTGATTGCCTTGGTTTTGCTGACGTTGATTGTCTTGTTGCTGCTGTTGCTGTTGATGCTTTTGATTTTCGCTTTGCGGATTCGATTGTTGTTGATTAGCCATTTTCATATTCATCCTTTCGATTGATTACTAGCCCTGATTGCTAGGGATATGCCGTATGTAATTACGACTCTTATTAATCTAGCGGATATTTCTGATTAACCAACCTACAAACTGTTTCGACTTAATTCATTGTAATGATCAGAAGATTAATTTACTGATTTTTAGTCTATCACTGAATCTCATCTTTACGCTATTAACGCTAATTACACTGAACCTTACATGCTGCTCAAGCTCTTTATCGAATGACCTCTTGATTATTCGGATTTTTAAAAATTGAAATTTATAAACGATTTTATTTTCCTCACCTTGAAAACGTTACAATTTCAAAATAAGAAAAATGACTAACCAACTCTGATATTAACTACTATGTAAGCTGTGAACGGAGATTTAATCCTCATTTAAATGGCCAACCTGTGGTTATACTTTCCAATAATGTACTTATATTTTTATAAAATTGAACAATAGACTTGGCCTGTTAGGAGTCAAAGTATTTTCCAGTAATTATGCTTTATACACAGATATGTCACGACGCTTTTTGGGATTCTGGAACAGCATTCCACTTGATGATTTAGAACCTCAACTAACCCTTAAATTGATGATTGTTTTATCCAGCACAGCAGTTATGTAAAATATTTTGATCTAGAACAATTCTAGAACAATATTGTCGAGTCTTAATCCAGCTCATTGAGCAATCACTGGGTTTACTATGCTGCATAGGAGTGGCATTACTAAGACCCAAGCCAAACAGGCCAGTTATTTTGTCAAAATAAGTCTTTGTTTTAAGACTCTATGCTATTTACCACATTTAGACTTATGCAGTTATGAAAGCCTGCTCGTAGAAACACTGGTCATCGAAATTTGGGTATTGGTCGTAAAAACGGCAAACAGTTTCAAGACTATAAATTTTATAGTTGCTATGACTTAACTTTTGCCAATAAATATCATCTCGGCAAACAATTTTCGGTGATGATTGCACGGACAATTCCTGAATTAAAAGGTCAATCATGTACTACATTCAATGATCCTGTAACACCAGCAAAAAGCATTCTTTCATCACGCAGTTTCGCTACAGTATTAACCAAAAAATCAATTATCAAACATGCAGTGATTTTTCATGTCAGCCGTGCTCATAAACGCTTAAACCGGCAGCAATTGTATAGCTGTGTCCATGGTTCACGCTATGAAAAGGTATCTGGCCCACCCTATAAAAATAGGCTGTCTTACGCGCTAAGTCTTGAATATGCAAGCGATGACTTGCTGGCTTTCATTAAAGCAAATAGATGTTTTATTTAAATAAATTATAAATATTTGAAAGTGGAAATGTGAAAGTCATTTTAGTGCATTATCTGTTAAACAGCACTATATTCATGGCTTAGGGCAACCTTTAGCATTGATTCAACAATGGGATAATTTAATGAACACCTTGTTGAAAATGCAACAACGCTATGGATCGGATTGTATACAGGTGGTCTATCATTCTGCCAATTCGGCCTGGCAGATGAAACAGCAGCACAACTCACCACGCGATACCATCTGCTGGAAGGAACTGCTGCCTATTCATGACTCTACCGTGACTGTTACACAAAATAAATGAACTGTTTTGGTCAATTTAGCTTACAATGTAAGAACTAGTAATAATTATAAAAAATGTCATTTTTTAACATTGCCAATTACCTGCAAAGTTCTCATTATATAGCTCAGTTTTGACACATAGCTTCCGTATCAATTTAAACAAATTATAATAGAAATACGGGATTATTTGCCATAATACGCAAACTTTGCTGACATCTTGCAAGGTATATTTGCAAACTTATAATTGGAGCAAGCTGAATGGGCTCAACCATTTTGGTTATTCATGGACCGAATCTAAATTTACTCGGTATGCGTGAACCTGAAGTTTATGGACACCTTACCCTAGACGATATAAATCAAAAGCTCATCGCTCAAGCTCAGAATGCATCTCTTTCCCTAGATACTTTTCAAAGCAATTGGGAAGGTGCAATTGTCGACCGAATTCATCAAGCACAAAAAGAAAGCGTTCAATTCATCATTATCAATCCTGCGGCGTTGACCCATACCTCTGTTGCAGTACGTGATGCGCTTCTTGGTGTTGCCATTCCGTTTATTGAAGTTCACTTGTCTAATGTACACGCACGTGAAGCATTCCGACATCATTCATATTTATCCGATAAAGCCGTTGGCGTGATTTGTGGTTTAGGTGCAAAAGGTTATAGCGCTGCACTGGAATTCGCCATCGATAAAATTCAACCTTCTAAGCAATCATAATTAGGAATACTGTCTCATGGATATCCGTAAAATCAAGAAACTCATCGACCTGATGATTGAATCTGACTTACAAGCGATCGAAGTTAAAGAGGGTGACCAATCCATCGCCCTCACCCGTCGCAATCCTGTGGTAGCAGCAGCTGTTCCTGCAATGCCTGTAGCTACTGCAGCTGCAGCACCTGCTGCAAAAACACCACGCGGTGCAGTTGAAACATCACCTATGGTTGGTGTGTTCTATGCAGCACCAAACCCGGGTGAAGCACCATTCGTGAAAGTGGGCCAAACCGTTTCTGCAGGTGAAACACTGGGTATTATTGAAGCCATGAAAATCATGAACCCGATTGAAGCAACTCAAAGTGGTGTGATTGAAGAAATTCTGGTGAAAAATGGCGAAGTGATTCAATTCGGTCAACCATTGTTCCGCTATCGCGCCTAAGACCACGGGGATTCACAATGTTGCAAAAAGTTTTAATTGCAAACCGGGGTGAAATTGCTTTACGCATCACCCGAGCTTGCAGAACTTTAGGAATTAAAACCGTAGGTATTTATTCCGATGCCGATAAAGACCTGATGCATTTACGCTTTTGTGATGAAGCGGTATGTATTGGTCCGGGTGCAAGTAGCGAAAGCTATTTAAACATCCCGGCAATTATTACTGCTGCTGAAATTACCGGTGCGGATGCCATTCACCCAGGTTATGGTTTCTTGTCTGAAAATGCCGAATTTGCAGAAATTGTTGAAAATTCTGGCTTTATCTTTATTGGTCCACGTCCGGAACACATCCGTCTGATGGGTAACAAGGTTTCTGCCATTATTGCCATGAAGAAAGCCGGTGTACCAACAGTACCAGGCTGTGACCATGCAGTGACTATTCACAATGCCCTTTCAGAAGCCAAAGAAATTGGTTTCCCGCTGATCGTTAAAGCTGCTTCTGGTGGTGGTGGTCGTGGTATGCGTATTGTTGAACGTGTCGATACCCTGCTTGAATCAGTTCAGGCCGCACAGCGTGATGCTGAAATGTGGTTCGGTGATGATACAGTTTATATGGAACGTTTCCTGCAAAAGCCGCGCCACGTCGAAGTTCAGGTTTTGGCAGATGGTAATGGCCATGCCATTCACTTGTATGATCGTGACTGTTCTTTACAGCGTCGCCATCAAAAAGTATTGGAAGAAGCACCTGCTCCAGGTTTACCAGAAGAAGCTCGCGCTGAAATTTTAGAAGCCTGTGTTAATGCATGTAAGCTTATGCAATACCGTGGTGCGGGTACATTCGAGTTCCTGTTTGAAGATGGTGAGTTCTTCTTCATTGAAATGAATACCCGTGTTCAGGTTGAACACCCTGTTACCGAAATGGTCACTGGTATTGATATTATTGAGCAACAATTGCGTATTGCTGGCGGACTTGGCCTTGAAATTCAACAAGATCAAGTGGAAGTACGCGGTCATGCCATTGAATGCCGTATCAATGCGGAAGATCCAACCACATTCCTTCCATCTCCGGGCAAAATTGAAAATTATTATGCTCCAGGTGGTGCTGGTATCCGTATGGATTCGCATATTTACCCAGGCTACAGCATTCCGCCTTATTATGACTCAATGATTGCAAAACTCATTGCCCATGGTAAAGATCGTGATACGACTATTGCACGTATGAAACAGGCATTAGAAGAAACGATCCTGACCGGAGTGAAAACCAACATTCCTTTACATAGAGATTTGATTCTGGAAGATGAAAACTTCTGTAAAGAAGCGATGGATATTCACTATCTGGAAAAACACTTATTGAAAAAGCTGGAAGCTTATCAAGAAGCGTCTTAAATAAACCGATATAAAAAAACCGCTCTTTATGAGCGGTTTTTTTATCTGTATTTTATCTGTATAACGATATATTTATAAAATCATGAACAATCATTAAGGCAAAACACGGCGCAAGGTGGCAAAACACTGTTCAGCTTTCTCGTTACTGCAAAAATTTATTGTTGATGCGTTTTTCCACTGCACGAAATATTGGGAAATCTCGCCAGTCTGGTCTTCTTGCAGACCTGAACAATCCTTTTCATTATTGTCATACTTTACTTGTAAAACCAGTGCAGATAATAAGGAACGTTCCTCTTGAGCTGGTTGAAAATCATAAATTCCAGATGACCACTCCTGGCCACTTTTAATAATGACATTGTTATTCGATTTAAAATTATAATATTCAATGCATTTATTATTGTTGGCAACTTGCATCCCCCATAAGCCAACAATTTCTGGACGAGTCACAATACGAATGGTATTCGAATTTTCAGCTCGATCATTTTCTTCTGTTGCGACTACAGTTTGATTGTCATTTGCCATCGCAACAGATGAGCACAATGTAAGTAAAATTGTAAAATATGTTTTTTTCATACATCAATTCAGTGCTAAAAATCCTTTGTTATAACTTAGCATATTTTTATGAAAAACCAGTATTTATCACCATATTACAACAATATAATTTTAGGTTGAATTTGCACAAAAAATTGGTCTATCAAGCCGAAAGAATCAATAGTTTTATCACAACACTGAAACAAGAATTTTTCGTACTGATGCAGCTGTATAATAAAGACCACACAGCGGCAATCTTGGCCATAAATGTAAAATACTGACTTTTTTTAAAAATTTTTAGCCATGTTGAATATATTTCGGTAGCCAGCGCACAAATAGCAAACCCACAACTGTTGAAAGCCCGGCAAGAACAAAAACCATTTCTCCTGAGATGACTTGCCAATATCTTCCAGCCAGAATACTTCCTAAAGCGACACCTAAGCCCCACATGGTACTGTACATGGCCTGACCGCGGCCTTGCTGACCTGCGGAAAAGTTTTGAAAGATAATGCGCATGGCAATCATATGAAACAGGCCAAAACTAAAGGCATGAATGCTTTGGGCTAAAAACTGTGCCACCAAGAGATGAGGCAATAGTCCAACAACAATCCACCGTACACCGGTCAGGACCAGACAGCAACTAACTAGACTGCGCCACGAAAACCGGGTCAAGAAAATATGGGCAAAAGCAAACATGATAATTTCTGCAACCACCCCGACGGACCACAACAAGCCAATTTCAGTCGTCGAAAAACCGGCTTGATGCAAGTAATTACTATAGAAACTATAAAATGGCGCATGGGAAAATAACAAAACAAATTCAATAGCAAAAAAAGCAGCCACTACAGGCCGTTTTAATATCGGCAATAACGGTTCTAATTGTTGTTGTGATTGTGGGGCTGTGCTGGGTTCTTTAATGCTAAAAGACCAAAGAAAAGCCAAAAATGCGATACATAGCAACATCAGCGGGAGCATGGAAATAGCGACAATTTCAAGTAAGGCACCAATACCAAAAACGCCTACAATAAAACCCACCGAGCCCCATTTTCTGATTTTCCCATACAGCTGATTGCGTTTATCTCCCAACCAGAACAATGTGACCCCTTCAAACTGTGCTAAGATGGCATTCTGAAAAAAACTAAAAATCAGCATAAGCAGTGCAACAGACTGAAAGGTATTTGGGATCAAAAAAATCATGAACCAGATACAGGATTCCATCCATGTAGCTATACGGACCAACAGCATTCTTTTGCCCGATTTATCGGCAATCCATCCCCAAATGAACGGCGCGAAAAAGCGGGTAATGATTGCGATTGAAGATAACAATCCAATCTCTTGATAATTAAAGCCTTGAGCTTCCAGATACAAATTCCAAAAAGGCATGAACGTACCAACGATGGAATAGTAGAAGAAGTAGAATCCTGACAGTTTGTACTGGATTGGCAAGCTTAGCATTTAGTTGCATTCCATTGTATTTTCAATAACTTAAAACATTTAATAGTTGCATCACATTGCATGGTTTTGCCACTAATTGCACTTCAATAGTCTACAAAAATTAAAATAAATATTTTTTCATTTTTTGTAGACTCCTATTAAGTAGCCCTAACCTTACTGATTTTAGAGTAAAAATTTATAAAATGGATATAAATATATTTTATAGAGGCTTTCTTTATTGAGCTGTTTGTTTTAAAAAATATTCAATTGACATAAAAAATCTAGAGAGAATTAGGCTGAACTGTTTGGGATAGTTTTTTTTGATGGTGAGTATGGGTATGGAAGTGAGTTTGTAGTGCTATTCCTGGCATACTTTCTTCCATCCACCTTGGTTAAACATGACCTTTTCACATTGAGACCCAGTACCATACGCTTTTTTTTGCTACGGCGACCAATGAAGCCCAAGCAAATGAATATCAAATTTCGCCACAGTGAAATCATGCCCGCCATTCAAATATTCAGTCATCTGAATAGGAATTGATAAGAAACACGGCTTTTTGCATTTCCTCACCTCAATACTTATCATGTTGCCAATAGTTATTAAAAAATTAAGAACCACAATGCTTTATATCCTTGGGATTCTGTTTCTGCTCTTTATTGCTTATCACTACAGACTTGATCAAGCATCTGGAATTGGTGGATTTCTTTTATACATAGTCATTTTATTAATCGTAATCTGCATCAGAGCTGCATGGCATGTTCTAACCTAACATTGAACAACTTAGACTCTGATACTTAGACAGCTCAGCGGTGTTTTGGAATATCTTCAACAACTATAAACTCTGCAGCATAACGAGTCCGAAGCGCCTCAGTAATCTCATTAAACATTTGCTGATACTCTTCAGTAATATAAGCAGCTTTCTTTATTTGCTCAGTAGAATCAGCAACCATTAACAATAACTTTCGGTTTTCTTCCTTTAATTCTTCATTCTCTTGCATCACCATTGCCAAGAATAGCTGTAATTCATCTTTAGTTTATGCACTCATAACACCAGCTCGGTATTTTTTCCAAAGAATAGTAAATGAATGTGACAAATAAAAATCACACCTTTCGATGAGCTCTTAAATTTAATTCTTTGGCTTTTTATTCATTTAAGAAACTTTAACAAATTATCGTATTTATCACGTGACATTAAATTACAAACAACTAGACCTGAATATTGTCCCATTAGCTATGGATGTATCATTAGGATATTTTAATTATGGTGAAACAGGATTTATTTAATTCGATCTAAATATCGACCATATGTGATCCATTTACACTTTTCACATTGCCACTCACTACGAGCATTTAAGTGATTAATCTGATCACCATGAATAGTTCGAATCAGTTTGTAATCATGCTTGCAAAAAATAGATTTAATAATTTTCTTAATCATATCCCACCATTTTTTTAACTGAATTCCCTAAACACCACTCACAACCTATGTCCACACAGTACCAGTATGAAGTGGAATTAAAGTAAGGTATACAGCTTTTCCCTATACAAAAAAAAGCCCACTCATGGAAAGACGATGTGGGCTTATAAACTAAGGACCTTGGGAGGTCATTCAGAAACTACAGCAGTTTCTGATGGTTATTTTGTACACTATTCAAATATTTTTCAGTGGCAAAACATACCAAAAAATAAAATAATGATAATTAAATCACATTATTAATAAGTCTTAATTAATGATTTATACAATATGAAAAAAGCCTGCTTAATGTGAGGTATCTAAGCGGACGACTAGCATAAAGACTTGCTTTTTTCAGGAAATAAAAAGCCCATATTTCTATAGGCCTATTTTCTCTAAAATTATGAGCTATACATATTTTAACTCAAACTGGTACTCATCTTGGGTAACCTTAATTTTATGCTTTTTATATTTACGTTTGTTCGGATTTATAGCTGAATTCATCACCTCATCATGAAATGATGTATCCCCCATTAAGCAAACATAAGCTTTATATCCTAGCAAGATTTTCTCAACTTTCTTGCCTTTTTTGGCAGCTGCTTCAAGCAATTCATCTAGTTTTTTTAGTTCTATATCAGACATCTGTATTTACCCTCTGTTTGGAGGATACATTCTGACATACTAAAATTTCAAACTGAATCACCTATAAAATGAATTGATCGAAATTTTATCAAAAAGAAAAAAATCTACCTTTCTATGAGCTTCTTTATCAATCCAGTCCATGACTTACATTTAGACCATGTATAACATAACGTTAATATGTCCATGATCAAGATCAATTGCACTGAAATAAAATAATCATGATAAGAAAAAAATTGATGCTGCCCATTTGACATAACCCATGTTTATTTTTCGATCGATTTATGTGGATTATTCGTTAATAATCAAATGAATTGAGAAAATTTTTATAAAATTATTATGTGTTATTTGCCTCACAATTTCCTTTAAGGTAAATCAATGGGAGAAAGCAAATGTTAAATAAAATGATGATAGCAAGTAGCATCGCTGCCTCTGTGGTGTTAGTCGGCTGTATACCCTCAATGCTTAACTCTTCTACGGAAAAAAATTTAGCAAAATTGCAAAACAAAAATTGGGTGATGACCGAAATTAATCAGGTAAGTTATAAAGCCTCACCTACTTTATCTGCAGTTCCAATACTTAGCTTTGGTCATAGCCACCTCAGCGGTAGTGATGGCTGTAACCAATTTATGGGCGGTTATGCAGTAAAAGGCACCCAGATTAAATTTTCCAATTTAGTCACTACCAAAAAAGCCTGTTTAAATCCTACCGATTTACCGCAAAAATTTTCCCAAGCCTTAAGCCAAGTGGCCAGCTATGATGCAACCGATAGTGAATTAAAGTTATTCGATAACAATCATCGCATGGTACTTAAATTTAACAATCTTAAATAGAACATAGAGATCATTAGCCCTCATAAGAGGGCTTTTATGGATTAATCATATCACCTGACTCATTCAAAACGCATTTAATTTAAATACAAAACAACATGTTATTTATGTTGTTTTTTCGGATTATTTTGTTGATTAGGTTGTTGCTGTACATTGGATTGTTGATTTTGCTGATGACCTTGTTGATTCTCTTGTTGCTGCTTGTGTTTATCACGATCATGCTCTTGATTATGTTGGCTCATTTGTAGGGATTGTTGATTAGCCATTTTAATTTCCTTCCTCTATCTATTTAGAATCTATACATGAGTTAATCTACTATTTAATATTTTTTATCCAATCTTAACTTTGTATCAATTTCATTCAATGTAATTTTGATGCATCTATATGATTGATCCGCAATAAAGCCTTTTTATCACTCTTAACATTTTTATTATGTGACCCTTTTATCTGAGACCAAACCCATCCCCTTCAAATAAAATTGAAGCAGAATAAGCCCTTCGGAAATGTCGTTATAGTTTTATTTAAGCGATAAAATGGCTTAGTCATTTTTACCACATTTGCGACATTCCTGGACGTACCCATGCTTATGATCCCAATTGAACTCATAAACATGAATACAAAACAGTTTACGAAATGTATTAAGCATATTTTTCACCTCACCTACCGGCTTAGGAAAAGTATTTCTACTTAATAATATGGGTATAAACAGCATCACTTTCAAACAGTAAGATAAAAAACTCAGACCAAAATAATAAAATAATTTAGCAATTTTGATTTTACTGATCTTTATCCATGGAATGAGGAGTGGTGGTTTTATCTTGCTGCGAAGTATCACTATCCTGTTTTTGACATGCACTTAGGCCCAGCATCATCAGTAATCCTACAAATGCGAGTTTTTTCATGGTCGATCCTTAAATCTTTTAAAAATTAAGAATAGAAGAGATACTCACTTACCCGGTTCAGTTTTTGCAGCATAAATATAAAAACAGCTTATTTATTCAATTTTTTATTTACAGCTTTTATAAACCATAAAATTCAGGTCACAATTTTCCATAAGACAGAATTTTCTGCTGTTTCAATGAAACCTATCACCTCATCATTTTTATTGAACTTAGGAATAAACTGATGATTATCCATATCATAATAACCAGCGTGATCTTGCGCCTGAGCCAGAGTGACTTCATCGCCTAAAACCTTGTTAATCATTCGCTCTTCGCCTGAATTAGGGTTTCTAATTTTGATCATAATGATTTATCTTCATTTATATTTTGATCTCTATCATAAGAAATTAGAGCTTAAGCTGTGAATTAATTTGTTAGTTTGAATGTAAACTGGTTTAAATTTTTAGTTAATAAAACTGAACAAATAAAAAGAAATATATAAATGAATCGTTGATAACTTTTTTATACATTATATTATTTAATGTTTGCATCACTAAATTTATTTTTTAAAGCTTCTAATATGTTTTAAGCAGTTAAAAAAATAGTGAAGCAAAATGAATAAATATCCCAAAAGCCCATCCATTGAAGTCCAAGCCCATCAACCGGGTATTCAATCTCAAATGCATCCACAACCCGAAGTCATCAAACCCAACTATCAGGGAAGCAATAAATTAAAAGACAAGATTGCCTTGATCACCTGTGGTGATAAGATGAAGATGCCGAAAAAACCAGGAAAATGGTGGAAAAAGAAGGCCGCCGCTGCCTAGCGTTGAAATGCGATTTGCAACATCACGATGGAACAGGCAAGCTAGTTGAAAGAACCCTTCAAAAATTCCAAGCCATCAATATTTTAATCAACAATGCCGGCGTTCAGTACCCGCAAAAATACATTACCGATATCAATACCGAGTAACTTTTTTAAAACCTTTGAAATCAATATCCTGTTCATATTTTATCTAACCCAAATGGTGATTCCCTATATGAAATCAGGTGATTCAATTATCAATACCAGCAGTATCGCCAGTTATCATGGCCATGATCTACTCATCGATTATGCAAGTACCAAAGGCGCGATCACCTCATTCACCCGAAGTTTATCAACAAATTTATTGAAAAATAAGACCGGGATTAGAGTCAATGCAGTCGCTCCTAGTTCGATCTGGACACCATTAATATCAAGCAGTTTTGATGAAGAACAGTTAAAAGATTTTGGCAAGACAACGCCTATGAGACGCATGGGACAACCCAGTGAAGTAGCTCCTACATACCTGTTTCTTGCATCGGATGAAGCAAGTTATATATCCAGACAAGTCATTCATGTCAATGGGGGCACTATTATTAATGGTTAGCCCTTTAAAATCATCGGTTGAAATTTAATTTAAACATTTAACCCACTGTAAAAATAATTTGAATCATGATGAATCAAATCCCCTATCAAACATTGACATATTATTACCCATCATTAATTTTTCTTTGCTTAAATGAATAAAGCAGTAAATCTAGAGAGGAACTCATCATGCCTAGAGGCGATAAATCATCTTATACAGAGAAGCAGAAACGGCAAGCCAAACATATTGAGGAAAGTGAAAAAGAGCGTGGGCTTTCCGAGGAAGATGCGGAACGGATTGCTTGGGCTACCGTCAATAAGCAGGATGGTGGTGGCAAGAAAAAAAGACACCATTGAAGATTATTCTGTCTACAATTCTATAAAGCTCTTTCATCAGGGCTTTATTTGATTGATCTGCCTATAACCCAGCTATTTTACCGCTTATCGGATGGTGTAATTACAAAAACACTCTAACAGCATGATTATTATTAGCTTATAAAATATATGCTGACATTATTCACAATTTTTAAAGGTTCAAATGAATCAACACCGTTAAAATCTTAGTTTACCCGTCACAGGGGTGAATACTGATGACACTCTATTGCATAAAAAAGAATCAAAGCTTTCTCGCTTATCGAGATCAATTTGATGACTGCCATAATTGGCAAATATCTGAGCTGGATTTAGCCTTAGCCAGCCCATGGTACTGGACGACCGATAAAAATGTAGCCAAAATTTTTATAACCCAAACTGAAGCAGAAGTTTTTCTAACTACCCATTACGGAGAGTCTTTTATCCTGGAGGAAATAAACTTGTATAGATATGAATATGATTAACTTAATTTAACTCAAATCTATTACCAGCCCGACAATTTTATTTAGTGAGCTGGGTCTGCCTTACAAGACAGCCCAGCAGCTAAAATCGCCATCAACTGCTTATTATTGGTTTGAGTACGAATAGTGCTAAATTTGTAAGATTCATGATGCCAGCCCACTTTTTTTGCTGTAATGAGAGTCAATAAAAAATAGAGACTAATCTATGTGCGCAAATTTTGAAGCAATTAAAAGAAATAGAGCATTTCTTCTCGGTCTTTCCGAACCACAGTTTGAATATCCTGATCATATTTATCCCTTATATGATGCCCCGATTTTAATCCATGGTGCAGACCAGCCAGAATGGGACCTTGCCAAGTTTGGTCTGATTCCTTCTTGGGCAAAAGAATTAAAATATGGTCGTCACACCTATAATGCCAGAACTGAAACCGTGTCTAATAAGCCCAGTTTTCGCCACGCCTGGCATAAAAATCAGTTTGCCCTGGTACCTGTCGAAGCCATTTATGAACCCAAATATATAGATGGCAAACCGCACTGGTACGCCATTTTTCGAAAAGATGAACTCCCTTTTACCCTTGCCGCCATTTATGAAAATGCAGTAATTGAAAATAAGCAAGTTCGCTCCATGAGCCTGCTAACCATCAATGCTGACCATCATCCTTTTATGCGGCAATTTCACACGCCAAAAGATGAAAAGCGTTCGGTCATTGTTATTCCTGAAAATGCGAGAATGGATTGGTTAAATTGCAAATATGATGAAGCAAACCAGTTCTTCTTCGAAATGCAGGATGAATATCTTACTGTTCCAAAAAATCGTGCAGCAACGACATGACGTTAATATCCACTATTTATCTGTCACTCATCCTTGCAGTCATTTTAAATACTAATTGAAAATGATAAAAATCCAAGCTATTCGATTTAATTTTTTCTTGATCGTCATTTCTATAAACTTAAAATTATAAAGAACATAGATTATTAAATATTAAATTGAGCTACACATTTTAATTAGACGCAAAATTTACTTTCTAAAGTATGATATTTATATACTAAGGTAAATTTGCTTAAAGATTTGTTCCCTTTTGCATATATAGGGCGCGCAATATCGGAGAATGTCTTAAATTAGAGGATACAAAATAAGCACTATCAGGAGAGCTATGAAATGGCTATGATCAATGCAAATGACATTAGCAAACATGCAGAGGTAATTGCTTCAGATGGTCAAACAGTAGGAACAGTAGATCATCTTCAAGGTACAGATCAAATTAAGTTAACAAGAAATGAAGAAGGTAGTCATCATCTTATTCCACTGTCATGGGTAAGTGAAATTAAAGAAAATCAAGTAATGCTTAATGTAGATGCTGAAGAAGTCAAAAATCATTGGGTTGCTGCTTAAGTACATCACAACAATATAAGCCCTTTATTCACTATGGAGGGCTTATTTAAATTTGAAATGACTAAAATTATTTGAGCTGAATAATTCCATTTCAAATATATTAAAACTTTTTATTTTAATGATCTTTTTTTTAATAGCTTCATGTTTATTAAATTATTTTCTTTATATTTAAAATCATTATTTATACAACATACGCATCTGTTTATTTTATTTAAAATTTTCTTTACACACCCAAACTTCACCTTCTATACGAACCCTATCTGGCCCAATCAAGTCTAATCTATGACCATAATAATTGGTCAGATTTAGAAAGTTTCCATTTTTGTCGTAATTCGCCCATACGCCTCGCTGAATGTCCGGGCTATCAAGTTTATAAAATGTAACGAGTTTCTGTGGATATGTGGTTACTGTATTATTCATTTTACCTGACCTTGTTAATTAGCAAAATAAGGTACATCCTCTTCAATAAAGAATACCTCTCCCGTAGAGTTCAAAATCCATTGATTAGTGCCCATAATCTTTGTTAATTGTTCTTGTGATGAGTCATATACATTGAGCAAATGATTTTCTTCATCATATTCACCGGTATAAATTACGGTGGGTGTTGTATCAAAATCCTCATTCATTTTATGGGCTTTTACAGGTCTGATATTCATACTTAACTCCTGTCCTGCTTAAAGGGGCTTTCCCCCTTCAAACTTCCTACTGACCACCCTATTAAATCCTGCTTTATTTTTCATTTTGAGACTGTTTCCCAGACTCTTTTTGCTGATTATGTTTATGGTCTTGCTGTGGCAAATGATGTGGCTGTTTAATCGGTTGATTCCTTTGATTCATATCTGTTTGATTTTGAGGTTGAGACTTAGACATAACACTATTCCTTATGCTATTTTTATTACCATTACTTAATGACAATCAATAGCCTAATTATTAATGACAATATTAAGCATATACTCAAGTTAACCGAATAAAAACCATCATGATGTATCAAAATATAATATTGAAATAAAAATATAACTGTAGAACTAAATATTCTTGCTAAAACAACATTAAACACAGCAAATAAATAAATTATTAATAGAATTTTTTAAATAAAAAAATAATGATAATTCTTATACATATATTAATTATGATAATTTATCATCATCTTAAAATAATACTTATTTCACAAAATTTAAAATAACATGAATACATAAATAATACATATAAATAAATCTCCCATATTTATCAAATGGCTCCAAAGTAAAGCTTATGATTTTTAATACAATAGACTTCTTCATAATTCTTGATAGCTTCTTTATTTTTATCTCATAGACAGAAGTAAAAAAGACTTATGAAAGAAGTCTAATATATTAAAAGTCAGTCTTCTGATTCAACTCATCAATAAGCTATCGAAATTTAAATCGAACGATAATTTAAGTGCTTAGCCTCAAATCGTATGTGCAACTCAACAATAGCCACACCAACTTGCAAGTGCATTTTAGAAAATTAACATTATTCATTCGAAAAACACCCATCATGAAGATGGGTGTTTTATGAGAAATAGTCGCGAAAATATCGCAATTTAAGCTGGAACAGCGTTGGCAATCGCTTCGCGTGACCAGACCCGATGATAACGAATCAGGGTTTTAAACCGTTCCTGTACAGAGCCGAAATCATCTGTACTTAGCGTTCCATCATCATGGGGCAATTTAAGCTCATGCAAAAGTTCTTGCTTATCTCCTAACAATACAATCGGCTTTAGGTGCTTGTAGGCTTCCAAAAGATAATGTTTTGTCACGCCATCTTTTAACACTTGCTGGTAATTACCACCATCCACAATCACCACAGCATCATAAGCAATCGAAGGCTCTGCTTTTTGCATACCATCCGATGCAACTGCAGACTGCTGTTGATTCATCACAGGACCCGGCGTTGGCGTCAATATATGAGCAACTGCTTTTTCAGCCATAGCCCATTGCTGAATCGCATCGATATTCGCTTGGCTCACTCCATCATGTACCAGCACGGCTATTTTTTTAGCTTTGATATCGTCAGGAACAAATGCCGTCATGGAAAGACGTGCCGATTTTTCTACCGATGAAGCTTTGGCCGGATTTTGCGCTGCAGTGACTTCAATGCCTAAGTTTTTACCCACCTGTTGTGCCAGATCCAGATCTATATTGGCCAACACGTCCTGTACTTCACGTTGGCGGATATGCGGGCGTTGTACCTTACTCAATTCGAAAGTATAGGCATCTACTACGTGCTTCTGTTCATGCGGTGCCAAGCTCTGGTAATACAGTCGAGCCTGCGAGAAATGGTCTGAAAAAGACTCACTGCGCTGGCGGATTTTTTTACCATCAATTCTTTCCTGATAACTCTCAAAACCGCCATCATGTGCAGCGGGTGGTGTTTCGACTGGCCAGTTGTTATCAATCGAATTCGGTTGATAAGAGGCCTGACCGCGATGAATAAAAGTTTGATGCATGGCATCGCGCTGGTTGTTATGAAAAGGACAAACCGGTTTATTAATGGGTAACTGATGAAAGTTTGGGCCACCCAAGCGGCTCAACTGAGTGTCGGTATAAGAAAATAAACGTGCCTGTAACAGAGGATCATTGGTGAAATCTATACCCGGTACAATATGGGCTGGGCAAAATGCCACCTGTTCAATTTCTGCAAAAAAATTATCAACATTCCGATTAAGCACAAACTTGCCAATTGGCGTGACCGGAACCAATTCCTCAGGAATGATTTTTGTCGGATCGAGTAAATCGAAATCAAACTTCATTTCATCTTCTTCAGCGACAATCTGAATACCAAGCTCCCACTCCGGATAATTCCCCGACTCAATCGCTTCATATAAATCCCGACGGTGAAAATCCGGATCTTTACCTGACAGCTTTTGCGCTTCATCCCAAACCAGCTGGCTCAACCCTTGTTTCGGTGTCCAGTGAAATTTGACAAATATGGCTTTGCCGTCGGCATTGATCATACGGAAAGTATGGACGCCAAAACCTTGAATCGAGCGCAAATTACGGGGAATGGCTCGATCCGACATTGCCCACATCACGGTATGAGCAGACTCCGGTACCAGGGAGACAAAATCCCAGAAAGTATCATGGGCTGATCCTCCGGTTGGTATTTCCGTATGTGGTTCAGGCTTTACGGCATGTACAAAATCCGGAAACTTAATGCCATCCTGCACAAAGAAAACCGGAACATTATTGCCGACCAAATCGTAATTGCCTTCCTGAGTGTAAAACTTGATGGCAAAACCGCGAATATCTCGTACGGTATCGGCAGAACCGCGGGGTCCTTGTACCGTAGAAAAACGCACAAAAATGGGCGTCTGTATGCTGGAGTCTGTCAAAAAGCCCGCTTTGGTATATTGTTCATTGCCCGGATAAGCCTGGAAATATCCATGTGCCCCTACACCACGTGCATGCACAATCCGCTCAGGAATGCGCTCATGATCAAAATGGGTGATTTTTTCCCTTAGGATAAAATCTTCCAGTAAGGTCGAACCTCTTACACCTGCCTTTAAACTGTTTTGATTATCTGCGATTTTTACGCCTTGATTGGTGGTCAGTGCATGATCTGTAGCATCACTGCGTGAAGCATCTAACTGCTGTGTTTTTGCACTTTCATTTTTTTTGTCTAAAGTACAAGTGCCTGCTACTTCACTTTGCTTGGCTTTATGATTCATCTTGCGCCTCTTTTCTATTGTATAAACATGGGTTCGATAACGTGAATGCGTGGATGTTATGGCTGACATCAATTGGTGAATTTCTGATTGCTTAAAAAGGGAAATAGGAAGTCAACCAAACGTTGGGTACACCAGAGTCCTGTTTCACGATGATGGGCATGAGGAGCTAAATAAGGCAGCAGTTTATTGATTTTCATAGCAAGGTTGCCAGTTTCATAAATCTGATGCTGAATATCTTCAAGCTCCCCATCGGATAAAAAACTGAACATATAATTATTTTTATCTTTATGTTCCAATTGGATTCTTCGAGCGTTCAAATTGGCATCTTGAGCAGATTCACCTGCAATCCAGTCATAAATGATCTGCTTTTCAGTAGCAGTAAATACGCCAAACATTTTCCCTTCTTCCTGATTAATCAGCTTCCAGAAGCAGCTTTCTTCAGGATCGCAACCCAGCTTGATCCATTTTTTATCAATGAGTACATCAACAAACTCTTCTACTGAGTCTGGTGATGCAAGCCACGAATTAATCGTTTTGTTATTAAACTTGCATTTTTCATTATGAATGACATTACCGATCAAGGCTTTTCGTTTTAAAATTTTAATTACCAAGGCGTCTAAATGGAGATTTTTAATAATTTTCCTGGAGGACAAGCCTTTATCATTCAAAGCGAAGCCAATCTTCATTTTCTCTATAAAAGACTTTTTATCATTGAATTTACTATATATTTTTTCAAAAGCTTTAATGGATAAATGGGCATGACCATTATCAATATTGTCGATGGTGATATGCAGATTGAAATATTTTGAATCTATTCCTAATTCTTGTAGCTCATAGTTGGTGATCAGCAGATGTAACGGAAGTTGCTCATAGGCCAGATTAAAACCGATGATTTCCGGAATGAACTCGGGGGGTGCATAAGCCAGCGCGAGTTGAATGGCAGGTTGATGATAATATTCATCTTCCAGATCCAGTACAAAATGTTCCAACCCCAAATTTAAGATAAGATCATCAAATAGGCATACATGATTAGATGTGGCGAGTCCCAAACCGAGTTCTTCCAGATAAATCTGGATTAAGTCTCTAAAAACCGGATCATTCCAGTAATGGACAATACTAAACAACCATGAACCGTCTACCCGCTTTACCGGCGCAACCTTAATCAGAAATTCGAATGCCTGACCCACATTTTTAAAATATTCTCGCCCTGCCCCCCTATTTCTTTTTTCTAAATAAGCCTGATATTCAGCACATTGAAACTTATTATTTTCTAGAATCCAGTCCTGGATTTTACTGATATCAGGGGGAAAATCGATGGAGTTATAAGTTAAGCTTTGGATTTCTTTTTTTAAAAAATATGAAGCTTTTCTTTCCTTTTCTTGAATAGAAACCTCACCATTGAGAAAAAAAGTAACCAAATCAAAATAATTTTGATGATTTTTATCAACCAATTCTAGTAATTTCTTTTTTACTGCTACTGGCATTTTTTATTCTCCAAGCGGTAATTAGCATATAAACTTAATTCACTTGGGTTTAATGAAAAAAGCCTATAATTGTTATTATTCGTTTAATTTATGTTGAATCAAAAAATAATCAGGTTTTATATATCAAATATTTAAAACATTCATGCTCCTGAAAAATGATAAACCAGTCACCTTTTAAAAAATATTTTATTGTTTATATTTTATTTATTTTTTAGAATATGGAGAGAAAATTAAAATAAAGCGAAAAAAATATGATGCCTCAATGTTGTGAATTATTGGCTAAAAAAATTAAAGGTGACTTTCATTGAAAGCGCTTCGGCAGGTTATTTAGCTTACCGATTTTCCCTGACTCCATTCTCTGGCAAAATTTTAATTGGAGGTTTAGTGTGTTATGACCTGAAAGTTAAAGAAAAAATACTGAAAATCTCTCCAAAACTGATAGCAAAATATATACACCTGAATCTATTGAAATTACTGAAAAATTGGTAAAAAAAGCAAAGAATATGTTTACCTCAGATATTTATGTAGGATGTACAGGATTACTCAAACCTGGCGGTTCTGAAACTTCAGAAAAATCTATGGGAACTTTTTTTATTTAATTTTATACAAAAACAAAATATATAATTACTGATGTTTATGTAATAGAAAGAAAATAGAAAAATTAAACAAGCTGATTCAACACATATGTAAAAGCCTCATTAAAATTATTAAAAAAATTTAATAAAATAATAATTAAAATTTAAATTTGTAAATATCAATACACCTAATAATCGATATATCTCATAGATATAATATATGATGTAATTATTATAATTACATTTAAAACATTATGTAACATCCATTTTATTTTTTAATTAAATATTCATGCTAATAATAATTATATCTGGTTAAACAGATTTTATTAAAAATATATATTATATATGAGGTGTAGAGATGACTAATCCAAATCAACCCCAACAACAAAATGATCAACAACGCCAACAGCAGCAACAGAACGACCAAAAACGTCAACAGCCTGGCCAACAGCAACAAAATGGTCAGCAACAGCAAAATGATCAGCAACGTCAGCAAACTGGTCAACAGCAAGATTTTCGACAAAATCAGAATGACCAAAATAATCAACAGCAATAATGCGTTGATTGAACATTAAATTTCACATTTTAGAATGTGAAATTGTATTTCATTGCTTGGCTATTGATTCCGAAAATTAGGAGCTACACAAAATGACTGATCCCAACTTTAGAAAATCAAAACCGTACGTCAAATAATG
Source organism: Acinetobacter sp. SA01 (assembly GCF_011319235.1). Classification (NCBI taxonomy): domain Bacteria; kingdom Pseudomonadati; phylum Pseudomonadota; class Gammaproteobacteria; order Moraxellales; family Moraxellaceae; genus Acinetobacter; species Acinetobacter sp. SA01. The sequence goes on along the minus strand of NZ_WXXM01000008.1, from coordinate 20,396 downwards.
AGTCTGATCGGTATTGGCGTGAAAATTATTCAAGTCGACCTTATTATCAAGATTTACAGCGTGATATTCCCGATATTGATTATGACAAGGATTTATCCCCTGCTTACGAATTTGGAAGAAATTCACGTTCTGAATACGGCGAAAATACCCGTTTTGAAGACTCGGAAAATGATCTTGAAAGCAAATGGGAATAGTTTAAGGCGAACTCTCGCTTAAAGTGGCAACAAGCGAAACATGCTGTAAAAGATGCATGGGACAGAATATAAAGAAATGAAAATTTTCATTTAAAATCCTACTCACGAAAAAAGCACCCTCGGGTGCTTTTTTATGAAATATCTTTTTCTGATTAATTAAACATTTGCCCAAATGCATAAATCACAAACATCAGCATCAGTGCAGATGATGAAGTTACAAGGAGTTCTATTGTTTTCATAACCCACTCTCACTTCCTTATCGTGGAACTTTCTTTATACACAGATATTTTTTGTCAGACAATAACAATTATTGACATAAATGTATCAAAAAATACTAAACATATAAATATCACATTTTAAAATCTACACTTTCTCTCATTACAAATACAACAATTCATTGCAAAATATGTCGCTTGTTTTTAAAACATTTCCTTTATTTTAATATTTATTTATTTTTCAACAATTTAAATCTTAAGTCTTTAACTTTTTACTTAAATTTAAATATTCAGGTCATAATATATGATTGAACTTTCCTGTTAATTTTTACTACTTATTTTTAGGGGTTTCATGGACTCAGATTTAAATTTTTTTACAACTTGTAGACTTGCTCTCTTCTTCACTGACTGCTGTCTAGAGATCCATCAAGAAAATATTTCCTGACTTGTTCAACAGGCACGCTTAAGTAAAATTTTCAGGCATTAAAAAACCGCCTGGAAGACGGTTTTCGTATTGCTCTAACCCTTATCCCTTACACCGCATTTACATGTGCATTAAGCCGGAACATTTCATTTACACTTGTGTAGAAACTGCGGCCATCAAGATTCAAATCAATTTCAATACCAGATTCAAGCAAAACCTTCTTGCCTACTTCAACCCATTTAAACCCGTCACGGGTATTTTGCATTTTTTTAACAGGAACCAGCGATACGACAATTTCATGGCCATTTACAGATTTTGCAACTAAATTTTCAGTTTTATTCAACATTTACACCAATTTTTTAATACCGATAGAAAAGCCACCATTGGCATTTCAAAATAACAACCTTAACTTGGGATCACTCGAATGAGAGGAGATTTCTCGTATACCAATTTTGAATGAGAACATTTTCATGTCAGTTTTATTGTTGAAGCTATTATAACAGAAATACTGATTTAAGTCTCATTAATATATCAGTGTTACAAATTACAATTGTATTCAAAGATTTCAGGTTTTTTACCCTATCGATCCTTACATGTAGAAACATGCAGAAAATTACTTTACTGGTATACACGCAAATAATCTGCAATCAAACGTGCTGCCCAAGATTCAGGCTGTTTAAGGCCCTCATAAAAAATACAGTGGCTGCCCTTTTTAGTGGTCACAACCACAATATTTGGCATCTTCTGAAGGGTTTCCTTATAAGGCTCCAGATTCCGGATATGACACACAGGATCATCTTCCGCATTTAAAATCATCAACGGAATTTTGACATTTTCAAATACATGAATCGGATTGGTGGCCTGATTATAGTCTTCAAAGCTGCTATAGCCTGCCAGTTCAAAATAATAAGATTGAAACTCCAATAAATTCCTGGCAGCAAGCACTTTGGGCAAGGAGGCGGTTTGTTGCCATGTTTCACTATAAGGATGAATAAAGGATTCGAATAGCTTTTTCGTCATCACTTTACTATAGAAAGGATGTACATTTTGAAAACCCAGTTCAGTATCATAACCGGGACACAAGGCAAATGCTGCCTTAAACGGTGTTTGCTCGCCTTGTTCTCCTAAATAGCGGACCAATAGTCCTGTGCCCGCAGATGAACCAACAGCATAAAGGCTGGAATATGGAAATTTGCTTTCAATATATTCAATCTGTTCACGTAAATCATCAGTCGAACCGAACATGGAAATTTTTGGAACAGGCAGAGGTAAATTGGCATGGCCACGGCGCAAACATAAGGCTACACGCCATCCGGTATGTCGATGCAAGTCACGAACCAGCTCGGCCATACTTTCCGGTGTACCCATCAAGGTAGGCATCAACACAATAGTTGGGGTATCTTCAGTAACATGAAGTCCATACCAGGCAATAGCTGTGATCCCGCCATCAGACATGTTTAGCTGTTCAATAACATCATATTGGAGTTGCACCGCTTTTTTTTTAATTAAATCAAAATAGATCAAATGCAGATGTGTATTTGACAGCCACGGCGTTGGACGGTATTTCTGTTTAAGTTGGGGCAAAACTTCAAGCACTTGCCCTGCTTCACCTTGTGGATCATAGTACAGGGTAGGCAATGCCGCACCCGTAATCTGATCGACAATTTCTTGCACCAACTGACCGATTTTATTGACCACAAACTTCATATTCGGTTTACCTCAAAAATGATGTAACGCAAAATACTTAGTACATGTCATTCCATTAACAGTTCATACCTTTACTATACGCTTTATGCTTTAGGCATAAAAGCAGCCATACGTGCCCCATCTGTGCCGCCAATGCTTCCAGACCACTCTTCGGACGCAGCATTACTTCAAAATCAATAATTTGACCATGTTCATTAAACTGAATCATGTCAATGCCCTTGAGTTTTTTTTCACCCACATTGGCGGAAAACTCCAGCACCACATTCATTCCATCTTCGGTATAGAATTCGCGGTGGTAGCTAAAGTTTTCAAAGATCTGGATCACATTACTCAGAATAAAAAAGACCACCTGTTTGCCCGGATAAGGGTTGTATGCTACCGGTGAACGAAACACCACATCTTCAGCCAGTAATTCATTCAGAATAGACATGTCGCCTGTTTGCAGCATTTCATGCCAGCGCGCAATTGAATGTGTTGTGGTCTCGATTGTCATTTTAGCTTCCTTTTTTTGTTTTGGTATTTAAAAAAACTCCTCCCTGAGCAAGTTTTAAAGCATTGCCTTAAAACGAAGCGCAAGAAAGGAAGATTGGGAAGGATTAATTTTTAGAATTCATTAATAAGAATCCCCCTAAATCCCCCTTTTACAAAGGAGGACTTCATTGAAAGAAATTAAATCACAGCCGCTAAGTCAGCACCTTGACGGATGGCACGCTTGGCATCCAGTTCACCTGCCTCTTTGGCTCCACCAATCAAATGTACATTTTTACCCTCCGCTTTCAGTTGATCGAACATTGCTGTAAACGGTTCCTGACCTGCACAAATCACGATATTGTCGACCTCTAAAACGGTCGGCTGACCATTCACTACAATATGCAAGCCCTGATCATCAATCTTTTCATAGCTGACTCCTGCCAGCATTTTCACTGCACGGTGTTTCAATCCGGTACGGTGAATCCAGCCGGTGGTTTTACCCAGGCCTGCACCTACTGAACTTGCCTTGCGCTGCAATAAGTAAATTTCACGATTGGACTGTTCTACTTGTGCGTGCTTCAATCCACCAACATTTTCATAACGGGTATCAATACCCCATTCATTATAGAATTTTTCCGGATTCAGGCTGGCGCTATCGCCTTCATGGGTTAAATATTCTGCGGTATCAAAGCCGATACCGCCAGCCCCAATAATCGCGACACGTTGACCGACTGGCTTACGTTCTTTTAATACTTCGAGATAAGTGAGTACTTTCGGATGGTCAATACCGTCAATCTCTAAATGACGCGGAGTGACACCTGTCGCTACCACAATCTCATCAAAGTCGGACTGGCTTAATGCTTCATAGGTCGTGGGATGATTTAAAAGGAGTTTAATATTGGGCTGTAATTCAATTTTACGTTTGAAGTAACGCAAGGTTTCATAAAATTCTTCCTTGCCGGGAATAGTCTTGGCAATATTGAACTGACCGCCAATTTGATTGGCTGCTTCGAAAATGGTGACCTGATGTCCTCGTTCAGCAGCATAGGTAGCAAAACTTAAACCCGCTGGTCCTGCGCCAATCACGGCAATATTTTTAGTCTGAGTAGTTTCCTTAAAAATCAGCTCCGTTTCGTAACAGGCACGCGGATTGACCAGACAGGAAGCAATCTTCATGGAGAAAATATGATCCAGACAGGCCTGGTTACAACCAATACAGGTATTGATTTCATCGCTACGACCTTGCTCTGCTTTTTGTACAAAGAAGGCATCAGCAAGCATTGGACGTGCCATGGAAATCATGTCTGCATGACCCGAAGCCAACACATGTTCCGCCATTTCCGGCGTATTGATACGATTGGACGTAATAAGCGGAACTTTGACCAAACCTTTTAGCTTTTGAGTGACCCAGGTAAATGCTGCACGTGGTACTTTGGTAGCAATGGTCGGAATGCGCGCTTCATGCCAGCCAATCCCGGTATTGATAATGGTGGCACCGGCTTTTTCAATCTCTTTGGCCAGTTGCACCACTTCTGCAAAGGTAGAACCGCCATCAACGAGATCCAGCATGGATAAGCGGTAAATAATGATAAAGTTTTCGCCTACCGCTTCACGGGTACGCTTGACGATTTCAATCGGGAAACTGATCCGGTTTTCATAACTGCCTCCCCATTCATCATCCCGATGGTTAGTGCGCGCAGCAATAAATTCATTAATCAGATAGCCTTCCGATCCCATAATTTCTACGCCGTCATAACCTGCGTACTGCGCCAGTTTGGCACAGTGGGCAAAGTCAGCAATAGTTTGTTGTACTTCTGCGCTGGTTAAGGCATGCGGTTTAGTCGGGTTGATCGGTGCCTGAATGGCAGATGGTGCAACCAGATCAGCCTGATAGGAATAACGCCCGGTATGTAAAATTTGCATGGCAATTTTACCCCCGGCATCATGCACCGCCTGGGTAATGACTTTATGTTTTTCCGCTTCTTCCTTAGAGTCTAATTTTGCTCCACCCGCAAAGGTCAGACCTGCATCATTCGGTGCAATCCCGCCCGTCACAATCAGCCCTACACCTCCTTGTGCACGTTCTGCATAAAATGCCGCCATACGCTCATAACCACGTGGAGCTTCTTCCAGCCCTACATGCATGGACCCCATCAAAACCCGGTTTTTAAGTGTAGTAAAGCCTAAATCTAAAGGCGCTAATAAATGCGGGTAATTAGACATACAATCTCCTTGGCGTGCTTTCTCAGCTGGCGAATATCTTTTAATGCAACTTGTTGCATAACTTATATTCCAGATTTTATTTTTATGCAACATGTTGCATAATGAACTTGTAAAGATTTATTGACTGAGCCGTTTATGTCCTTAGCCCATGTTTTATTGACCAGCCTGATTGAAAAACCCAGTACCGGTATTGATTTGGCTCGTCGCTTTGACCGCTCCATGGGATTTTTCTGGAATGCGACCCATCAGCAGATTTACCGTGAACTCAGTGCCATGCAACAAAAGAACTGGATATCCACACTTGAAGATCACGGCTCCAATACACGTAAAAAGACTTATCAGGTTGAAGCTCTGGGGCGTACCGAACTGGCCGACTGGATGGTCAAGCAAAGCCCGCCTGCCCAATTGCGTGACGACTTAATGGTCCGTTTGCGTGCCGAAGCTCAACTCGGTGGCAATGCCGTGTTGCCGGAACTGGAAAGACATCTGGTCTTGCATCAACAAAATTTAAAAATTTACCAAACGATTTTCGCCAAGGATTTTGCCGATGCACAGGATCAAGACCGTACCCTGTTTATTCATAAAATGATTCTGCAACTGGGGATTGACTTGGAAATAGGCTGGATCAAGTGGCTAGAAACCATGATTCCACAGTTAAAAGCCTTTGAAGATAAGACATAAAGAAAGGATAAGCGTATTCCACACTACCTGATGCCTGATAATGAACAACTGTTTGTGCGTGAGTTTGGACAAGGACAAGCGGTGTTGGTCCTATCAGGTTTGGGTATGCAAAGCTGGCAATGGCTTCCATTTCTTTATCGGCATGCTAAAACACATCGCTTTATTATTCCGGACTGGCGCGGCTTTGGTGGTTCGCAAGAGTGTGTCATTCCCGAAATGGATGCCATTTCCAGTCACTGGCGTGATATTGACAGCTTTATTGAACAGCTTCAGTTAAACGAGTTTTCGGTGATTGCCTATTCCATGGGTGCCACCACGGCGATGCATGGCATGCAATATGGCAACTTTTCCGAACACATTGCAGCCTATTTACATATTGACCAGACCACTAAAATTTCGGTAGATGATAGCTGGGATTATGGTTTATTTGGTCAACAGCATCAGTTATTTATTTCTATTCTAACAGAGCTGTCGCAGTTACTGGCTCAGCATCAACACATTCAATATATAAAAGACCTGAATAGCCAAGCCCGCAGACAGATTGCCAAGCTTTGGCTACAGTTTATTGGCCTGCAAAATAGCAATAGATACCGTTTAAAAACCTTTGAATGGGTCTTAAACCAGTCGCGGTTGCAAAGTTTATTACTGCCCTCCAAGCGGGTCGACTATATGGCCTGGTACATCAACAATTATCTATACCATCAGGAAGATTACCGCGAAGCTATTCAAAAACTGCAATGTCCGGTGACTTTTTTCAGTGGCACGCAATCCAAGCTTTATCCGGTGAAAGGTCAAACCTTGATTGCGCAGAGTATTGCTCATGCCAAACAAGTGCATTTTGAAAAATCTGGACATACTCCTTTGCTTACTGAACCGCTAAAGTTTGCACGAGAAATTAGTGCATTTCTGCAAGCCAATGCGGCTTATAAACCTTAAACAATTGAATGATGTCAGGAGTCAAAATGAAAAAACTGGTGATCTTTTCTGGTGCAGGCATGAGTGCCGAAAGTGGCATCAACACTTTTCGGGACAGTGATGGCTTATGGGAACAGTATCGAATTGAAGACGTGGCCACACCTGAAGCCTGGAAACGCGATCCGAAACTGGTACAGCACTTCTATAATGAACGGCCAAAAATATTCTAGCTGCCAAGCCCAATGCTGCTCATCTGCTGATTGCCGAACTTGAAGATGTTTTTGATGTGCATGTCATTACCCAAAACATTGACGACCTGCATGAACGTGCTGGAAGCAGTCAGGTCATTCATCTACATGGCAATATTCGGCTGGCTAAGAGCTCGAGTCCAAACGCTCAGTACAGTACTGAATTCTTCCGGTCGAAGGTGCAGAGCTAGATTTGAGTAAACACTTCTGCAAAGATGGCTATCCTTTACGTCCACATGTGGTCTGGTTTGGCGAGGCTGTGCCTGCGCCTATGCAGATGTACAAGAATGCATACAGGATGCCGATATTTTTATCGTAATTGGTACCAGCCTACAGGTTTATCCCGTGGCAGGTCTAATCCATGAAATTTCAGCCAATTGTAACGCTTACTCTATTGACCCCAAAGCTGATCAGCAGCAGCTTCCGCCCCAATTCCAGAAAATTGTGATGATCGCTACTCAAGGCATGCAATACCTGAAAAAAATATTGCGACAATCACGATAAGCCTTTCTATTGAATAACAAAACCACAAAACAGATATTGACATAATGCAACAATAAAATTTTAATCAGCTTATTGTTGCATAAATGGAATTCTTAAATGCTGTCTGATCTTGATGATTTTTATTGCTTTGCCTTGGTGGTTGAACATGGAGGCTTTAGTGCAGCAGAACGCGCAACCGATATCCCAAAATCAAAATTAAGCCGTCGCGTTTACAATCTGGAAGAACACTTAGGGGTGCGACTCATCCAGCGCAGTTCCCGCCATTTTGCCGTAACCGATATTGGCATGAATATTTATCGCCATGCCCAGGTCATGATGAATGCTGCACAAGCGGCCCATGATCTGGTTGATCATCTCAGCATTCAGCCGCGTGGTGTAATCAAGGTCAGTTTGCCTGTTTCAATTGCGCAAAATGAAATTGCCAAGATTTTGCCAAAATTCCTGAAAACCTATCCGGAAATTAAAGTGCAGCTCATTGTCAGTAACCGCCGTGTCGATATCATCAATGAAGGCATTGATGTGGCACTTCGGGTACGTTCCAATCTGGATGATGACCCGAATCTGGTTTTACGCAAATTTGAAAATATCGAGCAGCACCTGTTTGCCAGCCAAGCCTATCTAAATGAATTTGGTGACTTAAAACAGCCTGAGGATTTAAGCAATCATCAAATTCTCAGTATGTCAGATGAACATTTAGACCAATACATTGTTGTGCATGATGATAAAAACCGGCAGAAAAAAATCAAGGTCAATCCTATAGTTATGGGTTCTGACCTGATGATGCTGGCACAACTGGCACGACAAAATTGCGGAATTGTGTTATTGCCCGATAGCATTGTGCAGGATTATGTTCAAAGTGGTGAATTAGTACGTGTATTGCCGGACTGGAAAGCGCCACATGGGATTTTCCACGCGGTTTATCCTTCACGCCGTGGCCTGTTACCTGCGGTCCGTGTCTTTATCGACTATTTGGTGGAACAGCTCAGTAAGCATTAAGCTTTTATGGATCTGGGTAAAAAAAGCAATCACAGGGCTATCTTCAACCCATCGACAGAGGCCTTTGAGTTGCTAATGAATACATTACAAAAACCGTAAATCTTATTGTTACAAAAACATAAAATTTACTTGAGTAATACATAAATTTAGATAAAAAAAAAGCTTATCCGAGGTGGATAAGCTTATAAACTTTAAATAAGGAAAATAAGAAACTACAGCTAGAATCTATAGTTGTATATTACAAAGAAAAAATGTAAATATCTAATAGATAAAAGATATCAAAAAAGTATAGCAAAAACATTTTTATCTAAAAAATCATAAATTTACGTCTTAATATCATAGATATTAAAACTTTATATGAACAAAAAATACACAATTCTATACTAAAGTATAAAGTTGTATATTTCATTTAACTCTTCGCTTAAATTACAGGATATGAGCCAGTACCTTCTGGCCAAGGAGATAACAGTTCAAAACCGGTATCCGTTACAGCAACCATATGTTCCCATTGTGCTGTCAAAGAGCGGTCTGCTGTAACAACAGTCCAGCCATCCTTAAGCTCTTTAACACGCGCCTTGCCTGCATTGACCATCGGCTCAATGGTAAAAACCATGCCTTTTTTAAGGATCAGACCTTGACCAGGCTGACCATAATGCAGCACATTCGGCTGTTCATGATAGACCTTACCAATGCCATGACCGCAGTATTCACGGACAATGCTATAGCCCTCACGATGAGCCACAGACTGAATGGCAAAACCGATATCACCTAAAGTTGCGCCCGGTTTCACCGCATGGATGCCGGCTACCATGGCTTCATAAGTGGTTTCAACCAGTTTTTTCGCTTCTGGTTTTACATTTCCGACATAATACATCCGGCTGGTATCACCAAAATACCCATCTTTAATGATCGCCACATCAATATTGATAATGTCACCATCCTGCAAAATGGTGTTTGGCGATGGGATACCGTGACACACCACCTCATTTGGAGAAATACAGGTGGTTTTGGTATAGCCATAATAGCCCACGTTGGCTGGAATGACTTTTAAGGTATTCACAATGAAGTCATTGCAGATATCATCCAGATACTCTGTACTTACTCCAGGCTTGACATACTTCCCTATCATCTCCAAAACCTGAGCAGCCAAACGTCCAGAAATACGGAGTTTCTCTAAATCTTGCTCAGTTTTAATGGTAATAGTGGAAGCTTTCATTGCATCATCCTCAGAAATAAGGCTTATGATTATAGTCCTTTTACTTTAATTTTGTTTAATATGAGCAGATAAACACCGGAGTTTTGAGTATTTTTAGTCAACCATGCGGTTAATTTATATACACTTAAACGATCATTATAAAAAAATCAAAATCTGCTTAAAAAATTAAAAAAGCATAATCACCTATACTTTTATGCTTTTTACCAATTAATCAAATATATAAATAAACTTAAACTCTTCAGTTGTTTAGTTTAAGAGCTTACTGAACCTCTAAAACTTATAAGCTGCATAAAATGAACTGTAAAAAAGCACTAATATCTTCTAAAATCGCTTTTTTGTTTAATTCCTCTCCCTTTTTATGACGAATCTCCGCACAAGGGATATTATTGCCTTGGGTTTTATGACTTTTGCACTTTTTATTGGTGCGGGCAATATTATCTTTCCACCAATTGTCGCTCAACAAGCGGGTGAACATGTATGGTTAGCTGCTTTAGGTTTTCTTATTACTGCAGTTGGCCTGCCTGTTATCACCATTATGGCACTTTCACGTGTAGAAGGATCAATCCAGAATTTAAGTTCACCTCTGGGTAAAATCGCCAGCCTGATTTTAACCATTGTATGTTACTTAGCTGTTGGTCCTCTATTTGCAACACCTCGTACAGCCACAGTTTCCTATGAAATCGGTTTCTCTTCCTATTTTGGTACATCAAGTAGCAGCCTGCTGATTTATAGTGCAATTTATTTTGCAGTCGTCACTGTTATTTCATTATACCCCAACAAACTGCTCGATACTGTCGGCCACTTCCTGGCACCTTTAAAGATTATTTCTTTGGCAGTATTAGGTATCTCTGCATTTGTCATTCCTGCTGGGTTCATTTCACCAGCAATTAACAACTATGCGACTGCCCCAGTTTCTGAAGGTTTTGTCAATGGTTACTTAACTATGGACACTTTGGGTGCATTGGTATTTGGTATTGTTATTATTCACGCAATTCATTCACGTGGTGTAACAGATAAAAAACTGGTGACCAAGTATGCCGTGATTGCCAGCTTGATTTCTGGTGCAGGTTTAACCTTGGTTTATTTAAGCCTGTTTAAACTCGGTTTAGGCAGCCATGAAGTCGCTCCAAATGCAGCCAATGGTGCAGTGATCCTGCATGCCTATGTGCAGCATGCTTTTGGTGATATTGGTTCTGTATTCTTGACCGGCATGATTTTCCTGGCCTGTATGGTAACAGCGATTGGTTTAACCTGTGCTTGTGCAGAATACTTTTCGGAACTGACTAAAATTCCTTATAAAATTTTAGTGTTTGTTCTGGTTGGTTTCGCTTTCATCATTTCAAACCTCGGTTTAACCAAACTGATTGCTGTGTCTGTACCTGTTTTAAGTGCCATTTATCCACCAGCAATTGCAGTGATTCTACTGAGCTTCTTGTGGAAATTTTTCAACAGGCCTGCTTATGTGGTTGCACCAGTAACTGCAGTAGCCCTGTTATTCGGTATTTTTGACGGCCTGAAAGTTGCAGGACTTGAAGCCTACTTACCCGGTTTCATTCAAAATCTACCGTTAAACGCACAAAACTTAGCATGGCTGATTCCATCTATTATTGTGCTGATTATCGCTATCGTCATCGATAAAGTTAGAAAATAACTGAGTTGATGTGCTTAAAATCTGGTTTTACCCAAACCTGATTTTAACCGTGATCAATAAAACATCATGTTTTACCCAAACTGGGTTTTATTGTTTACATCCTCATCAATCCAACATGGTTGCTTAAACATATAAAATACAATCAGTCACGATTAGACTGATCTTGCCGTATCCCATCCCAAACCTTGATACACTTCTAGACTGGCATCAATATTGCTTCTTTTATACTCACTATTGTTGATTATCTTGACATCTTTTTAACTGCTAAGAATGAATGAGGAGGATAATTGCATATTCAGAAGAAATATCCAGCATTTATATGTTGAATAAAATCAGGCTATAAACTTATGTCTAACATATTTTTATGACAAAATAGTGACATCAACTATTGAAATGAATCGAAATACCAAGTACAACAATAGAAACTAATCTGACTAAAACAATTAGGTTTAGGTCAATATATAACCGGAGGAGTGGAGATGTTATCATTACATTTCAATAAAGAAATCTTCATTAACGCTCTAAAAGCAAATAAGAATATGGTCACTTATTTGAGTACTACGGTTGCTCTGATTGTGACACTCATTATTCATGGTTTAATTCAAGGCAACTTAAAACCTGAATTCTTTATGTATGCTTTTATTGTATCGGTAGCTTTCTATGTGTGGGCTGTGGTCGATCAGAAATACCGTCAACAAAAGCAGAATACTTCTACAGAATAAAAGATGGGTGAACTATCACCCATCTTAATAATAATTAATCATCCAGAACTTATACCCAAATCACCAACCATCAAGTTAAAACCTTCACCAGGCCGATCATTGTACCAAGCAATAATCCTGCTGTAGCACCCAACTCTCCAATGATCAGAAAAATCATTGCACTACTTAGCATCCATTTTGGCAAGTGCCAACGTCCCATTTGATGAGGTTGCTTAAACTGATTGGTCGTATCTTTCAGCCAGCCATGTAACACATAACTTAAAATTGAAAAGCTAAAAAAGAAAAGATTGATCAATACAAAAGTAAAGTTAAGTCCCTCACTCCAAACTGAAAAATAGGCTAGAATTGCAATAATCAGGCTAGCTGGTGCATAGAGCAAGCTACTTCTATGTGCAATATCGACATAATAATGAGCCCGCACCTGTGCTGAATGACGAATCTGATAATATTTCCATACCCCGGTCAGCATGCCCACCCAAAGAAAAATACCACTAAACAACACGGCCCAAGCTACAGCCTGTGTTAAATTTTCCGCTTCCATTCATTTATATCCTTATTTTTAGATCGTTATTTTGACTTTAAAGTCATGAATTATACAAGTTTCTTTTTAGAACTTGGCTACAGTAGTTACCATATATACTTATTCCATATTCTCCATATGAACACTTTTGAATCATTAACAATTACCTGTAAAGATGGATATTCACTTAGCGGCCACTTTTATGCAGCCAGCGCTACGCAAAAAAAGAATTACCCAGTCCTCATCTGTCCAGCAACCGGGATTACCCAGAATTTTTATCAAGCTTTTGCAGAATGGTTAATCACACAAGGCTATGATGTTTTGAGTTTCGATTTCCGCGGAATTGGTCGTTCTTTACATGGTCCGGTTAGTCAATCTGAAGCCAGTATTGTAGATTGGGGTAAACTGGATATTCCAGCTGCAATAGAGACCTTGTTATATAAAACTCAAGCCGATCAGGTCATTTTAGTCGGTCACAGTGCTGGCGGTCAGCTTTTGGGGATTGTGCCTAATCATGAAAAAGTAGCCAAAGTTGTTGCGGTTTCAGGTTCAACCGGGCATGTTAAAGGCTTAAAGGGCCGCACCAAATTGCTGGCTTCTGTCATGTTTAATGTCCTTTTTCCATTGACTCGCATCACCAAAGGTTATGCTCCGACTCAAGCAATTGGAATGGGAGAAAATCTACCTAAAGATGTCGCCACACAATGGGCACAATTTTGTAGTAAACCGGGTTATGTAATCAATGCGATTGGCAAAAGCGTGTTTGAAGATTATCACACTCAAATTAGCTGCCCGATTACGGTACTGTGGTCATCGGATGATGAAATTGCAACGGAAGCCAACGTAAAGGATTTATTACGCCTGTACCCGAATGCCGACACTCAAATGATTGAGCTAAAACCGAAAAGCTACGGACATAAAACGATTGGTCATATGCTGATGTTTAAGAAGTCTCATCAAAATTTATGGTCGGTGATTGGAAAAGAACTCTTGGCTTAAGCATTTATACATCGCCAATTTTAGAAAATTATGTTCTAATACACTTAGTTTGAGATGAGCCTCTTACAGTATATAAGCTTAGATCTTATATACGACTAGCCCCTAACCATGGGGCTTTTTAATGCCTAAAATTTATTACTTGTATATGATGAACAAAAATAATGGCGTTCTATAATTTTTATTTAATTCAAAATCCGGACATTAAAGGTAAATCTAATTTTTTTAATTAAAACATACCCGATTTCGTCCACTATTTTTGGCTTCATATAAATGCTTATCTGCTATTTCCAAGGCACTCATAAACTGGGATTCTGTCTCTATTTTAGCCGCTCCAAAACTTGCAGTAATTTTAATGTCATGAATAAAAATTTGATCTTCAACCTTTTTACGTAAACGCTCAACCAAAACCCATGAAGCCTCCTCATTTGGACTTTGCAGCAAGATAATAAATTCTTCCCCACCAAACCGCCCAACAATATCACCTTCCCGAATATTAAATCTGCATATATCGGCAAATGCGTATAAAATTTTATCTCCCACAACATGTCCCCATGTATCATTTATATTCTTAAAATTATCAATATCACACATCACAAGATAAACTTCACCATACTGTTTTTTCTCAAACAGGTCTTTGGTTTTTTCCAGGAAGCCATTCCGGTTATACAATTTGGTTAAAGGATCTCTCAACCGCTCTTCATTAAGGCTAGTAAACATTTCTTTTACAGCTACGGCCGAGAGAATAATGGCAAACCACAGACTGATAAAAACATTTATAGAAATCAGCATCATCCACCAAGTTGTGGTCGCAACGGTCATATGTTGCAGTTCTTGAAGATACACAATGACTATTAAAGCTCTAATAAATGCATAGATAACGACGAAAAAATAACTCAAACACAAAAGTTTTTCTAAAGCATAGGTTTTTTTAAATAAAGCATATACTTTTGGTAGGGCTAAAGCTTCCAAGCATAAAACAACCACACTAACTATGACCACTCGTGACCATAAATTCTCATCGATATAGGTGAAATATAGAAGTAAAGTTATACCCGCAATAATAAGGCCAGAAGAGATCCATATATTTAATTTAGCATTAGCTTTTAAGAACATTCCATGTACGACTGCCCAAACCCCACCTATATACAGAATTGCAAACCAAGGCGCTGTTAGCCGTAGTTGTGTATTTGTCATCAATGTCTGTGTAGCGAATGCTACAGATAACTGAATACAACCAATTCCCATCCACATTAAATACTTGGGTGCTTTAAACCTTAAATATGCAACAATAAAGGCCGTACCAATCAGAATTAAGCAAATTGGGTAAATCAACAAGAAATAGTGAGTAGCTGGTAGATTCACGGACTTGAATAACCACTAGAACTGTGTAGTTTTTATTCTAAATTGTTTAGCTAAACTTATTCAATAAATATTTATTTTTAATAAGAAAATATTAATTGATTATTTTTAAAAACTCAGTAATTTTTAAACGCGCTTTTCATATTCCATCTCAACAAAATATTCGCACTTTTATTGAATATTTAAAGTCATTGTTCTATTAGAGTGCTTGGAAACATTACTTTTCAGCAAAGATCAGACGTTTGTATAAATTCATTGAGGCTTTTAAAAAGTCCAGAATACCAACTCTCTATACTTGTCATTACTCCAAAAAATAAGGGCTGATAAATCAGCCCTTATTTTCAACTACTTATTCAATCAAGACAATTGAGCAGCAGCAATTTTCTTGGTATCGATGTCTTTAGCAGCATCTGTATACTCGCCCATCTTGTCGAAGTTCAAGTATTGATAGATGTCAGCAGACATGCTATCAATTTGAGCTGCATATTGTTGATATTCTTCTGGAGTTGGTAATTTACCAAGTACAGCAGCAACAGATGCAAGTTCAGCAGAAGCTAAGTAAACATTAGCGCCTTGACCTAAACGGTTCGGGAAGTTACGAGTAGAAGTTGATACACAAGTAGTGTTCGGAGCTACACGTGCCTGGTTACCCATACATAATGAACAGCCTGGCATTTCAGTACGAGCGCCAGCTTTACCATAAATGTTATAGAAACCTTCTTCCATCAATTGGTGCTCGTCCATACGAGTTGGCGGAGCCAACCATAAACGAGTAGACAATACGCCACCAGGTACTTTATCAAGTAATTTACCAGCAGCACGGAAGTGACCGATATTCGTCATACATGAACCAACGAATACTTCGTCAATCTTAATGCCTTGAACGTCAGAAAGAAGTTTAGCGTCATCTGGATCGTTCGGGCAGCAAAGAACAGGTTCAGTGATTGTAGCTAGGTCGATTTCATACACTTTAGTGTATTCAGCGTCAGCATCAGCTTTAAGAAGTGATGGGTTAGCCAACCATTTTTCCATGTTCTCAACACGACGAGCCATAGTACGCGCATCGCCATAACCTTGAGAAATCATCCATTTCAACATAGTGATGTTAGAACGGAGGTATTCAGCAACTTTCTCTTCAGAAAGCGTAATTGAACAACCAGCAGCAGAACGTTCAGCAGAAGCATCGGAAAGTTCGAATGCTTGTTCTACTGTTAATTCAGTTTCCATTTCAGTTAGGTCGATTTCTAGGATACGACCAGAGAAGATGTTTTTCTTACCTTTTTTCTCAACAGTAAGATCGCCTTCCTGGATCGCACGGTAAGGAATCGCATGTACAAGGTCACGTAGAGTGATACCAGGCTGCATTTTACCTTTGAATTTCACAAGAACAGATTCAGGCATGTCTAGTGGCATAACACCAGTCGCTGCAGCGAACGCTACAAGGCCAGAACCTGCTGGGAATGAAATACCGATTGGGAAACGAGTATGTGAGTCACCACCAGTACCAACGGTATCTGGAAGAAGCATACGGTTTAACCAAGAGTGAATAATACCGTCACCTGGACGTAAAGACACACCACCACGGTTCATGATGAAATCAGGAAGCGTGTGTTGCATTTGAACGTCAACTGGTTTTGGATACGCAGCTGTGTGACAGAAAGATTGCATTACCAAGTCAGCAGAGAAGCCTAGGCAAGCCAAGTCTTTCAATTCGTCACGAGTCATTGGACCAGTTGTATCTTGAGAACCAACAGTTGTCATCTTAGGTTCGCAGTAAGTACCTGGACGAACACCTTGACCTTCTGGAAGACCACAAGCGCGACCTACCATTTTTTGAGCTTGAGTGAAGCCTTTACCAGTATTCTCAGGTTGAACTGGAGTACGGAATAAAGTTGAAGGTGCAAGACCTAAAGCTTCACGCGCTTTACCAGTCAAACCACGACCAATGATCAGGTTGATACGGCCACCAGCACGTACTTCATCTAACAACACTGGAGTTTTAAGTTCAGACTCGGCAATTTGAGCGCCATCTTTGAATGCAGTTACTTTAGCAGCAGCATGGTCGATTTTAAGTGTGATCTCGTCGCCCATGTTCATGTTGGTAACGTCAATCTCGACTGGTAACGCACCAGCATCTTCCATTGTGTTGAAGAAGATCGGAGCAATTTTACCACCTAAGCAGTAACCACCGTCTTTTTTGTTCGGGATGTGAGCAATTTCGTCACCAAAGAACCAAAGAACAGAGTTAGTTGCAGATTTACGAGAAGAACCTGTACCAACTACGTCGCCTACGTAAGCAACTTGGTTGCCTTTCGCAACAAGTTCTTTAATTTGGCTTAATGGACCAACTTCACCCGGTTTTTCAGGATTGATGCCATCACGTTCGTTTTTCAACATCGCATTTGCATGTAATGGGATGTCAGGACGGCTCCAAGCATCTTGAGCTGGAGACAAGTCATCAGTGTTAGTTTCACCAGTAACTTTGAATACAGTTAATTTGATTTCTTCTGGAACGTCTTTACGACTAGTGAACCATTCAGCATCAGCCCAAGACTGCATAACAGCTTGTGCATTTGCATTGCCCGCTTTCGCTTTGTCAGCTACGTCATGGAATGCATCAAATACAAGAAGAGTTTTTTTCAATGCATCAGCAGCTAAACCTGATAATTCTGCATTGTCTAAAAGTTCAACTAAAGGCGCAACGTTATAACCACCAAGCATAGTACCCAGTAAGTAAACCGCACGTTCTTTAGAAACTAATGGTGAAGTCGCTTCACCTTTTGCCACAGCAGCCAAGAAAGCAGCTTTAACATAAGCAGCTTGGTCAACACCTGCTGGAACACGGTTTTCAAGCAAGTCAACTAAAAATGCTTCTTCTCCAGCTGGTGGATTTTTTAATAGTTCAACCAAGTCAGCTGTTTGAGCATCGTCAAGTGGCTTCGGTGGGACTCCGAGTGCGGCACGTTCTGCAACGTGTTGGCGGTAAGCTTCTAGCACAGTGTTATTCCTCTTTTTTAAAAAATTATTTACGAATTCCAGCTTATGCAAAGCTTCGCAAATAATATGGACTGCTAAATTTTACTAAAATTCCAGTTAAAAGTTAATGCAACTACAGTGTTTCTTTGTGATGCCCATTATTTTATAGCTAAATAATGGGCATATCGATTACACAATAAGCAAATCCTTCACTTTTAAAGCTTTTTAATGATGAAAAAAGTTACTTTTAATGGAACATTCAACACAAAAAAGACAACTCCATGTTGCCTGTTTTGCTTATATAAAAATATTCAACCTTAGTGGACAGTGGTGACTGTTAAATATTGAGCTAATTCTGCACGATTCCCGGTAAATTTAACTGCACATTCATCTTCAAACAGGCCTTGATGTTGATTACTGGCGAATGAAATATCAACTAAATAACGAGGATAATGCTGATCTGCCAATTTTCTGCGGAGAAAGACTTTATCTCCCACACTCAGGACATAATTTGCACCGCCAATAATTGCTACACCGTGCTCATCTTCCAAGAGCAAATCTTCATGATGTAAGTAGCCAATCACATCCATATTTCTACTCCAGTCATTATAATTCTTGATTTCATTATTCAATAACAAGATAAGCTTTTCTATATTTTTACTTAAGCAAATGTGACAATTTATTTTTTAATTTGCTTAGGCTATTTTATGCATCAATATAAAAAACCGTTCATTAGAACGGTTTGTAATTTGGCATTTTGTCATGCGGCGTGGCGATACATTTTTCAGTAATTTTCTGCTTGAACTGATTACGGCTTGCTTCCGGATCTTTATTAATTTCATCTATAGGAAATGCATAGACCTGTTCAATAATATCCAGAATAAAGGTTTTGGTGATTTCATCTTCAATCTTGTTGGCATGTTCTATAGCTGCCTCTTTGGTAATGGTATTTTGACGATCATACATAATATTGTTTGCCGCATTACCCATACTCGTACAATAACCTTTCCACTGTTCTTCAGGTGTTAATGGCTTCTTTTCAGCACAGCCCACTAAAGCAACCAATGCCATCAAAGTGAATAACTTTTTCATCAATGTTCTCCTGTTGCCTCCTATCATAATCAAAGTTAAGCAAAATACGAAATCATCAAAATAAGATATCCAAAAAAATCATGAGCAAACTAAAATCAAGTACATAAAGAATAAGCTCTATTTTAAGTTCATGGGTTTAAAAAAGACTTTGTATTGAATTTTTTATTTTCAACTAATTTTTAAGTTATTAATTTAATTGAACATAATTATTAAGTTACAAATTTGAGCTATAAAAAGCAGCAATAGGTAGCTATTCATTTGCATAATTTCAAACATAGCTGTATGCTTAAAGCCAACTAGAAAAATAGTTTGCTCTGGTAAATCTTCTTGTATTTCGCAGTTTTAGTCATAATCCTTCGTTTTTCAGATTTAAAGTTCCATTCTTATTTTCAAGTTAAATTATCTGGCTTTTCAATAAGCTAAAAACATTTTTAAGGATTTTATTATGTCTAATACTGTAAAAGGTACTGTTAAGTGGTTTAACGAAACTAAAGGTTTTGGTTTTATTCAACAAGAAAATGGCCCTGACGTTTTCGCTCATTTCAGCGAAATCACTGGTAATGGCTTCAAAACTTTGGCTGAAGGCCAACAAGTTGAATTCAGCATCGCTCAAGGTCAAAAAGGCCCGAATGCTGTAAACATCGTAGCACTATAATTTAAAAATCACGCTTGCCGACTGCAAGCATGATTTAAAAAAGCGAGAGTTAAACTCTCGCTTTTTTTTGGATTTTAAAACACTGATGCCCTAAATTAGGGTATTTTATTGAGTAGTTGATCTACCAGTTCATTAATTTTAGTTTCAATGATGCACGTTGCGAGTGACATTGCTGAGGTCAGAATCGGGGGATTGGAAATATTGTTTCATTCATGTCCACCACCTCACAGAAAATAAATAGCCCAATATTGAATTGGGCTATTCTTTACTCTTCAACTTCTATCGGATCCCCATCTTCAGGTCGAATATGACGAGTTCCATCATCTGCAGGGTCAACACTTGAGCCATCTTTAGTAATAGCGTTGTACATCTCATCCTCTTTCTTATCGTCGATAAATTCTTCATCTTCGAAATCTTGAGGCTCATTATCATCGTCAAAATCTAAAGGCTTTTCTTCATCTATCATGACAATCCATCACTTGTTTTATCAATCAAATTGAATAGCCACTAATTTTGTAGACACCTTTTAGTTAGATATGGACTGCCACCACTCTCCTAGACAAATATCGTCTATTCTTTTTGCATAGGAGAGAACATTATGAGTGGACAACGATACACCCCAGAATTT